>NZ_JAWOAI010000797.1:0-3215 GCF_033194735.1 Streptomyces sp. W16 | reverse complement strand
CGTCGCCGCCCGACACCTGCGCGGCCCGCCGTACCGCCTCGACCGAGCCGCGCTCGGCGGTCCCGGCGTCGTACACGCCTGTCAGCTGGACCACCGTGCAGGGCGGCAGCCGGTCGAGGGCCGCCGCCATGTGGATGGTGGACCGGCCCCAGGCGAGGCCGAGTACATCGCCCTCGTTGACCAGCTCGCCGAGCAGGTCGGCCGCGACCTCCCCGAGGTTCTCGGGGTCGGGCGACTCCTCGCTGACCTCGGCCGGGGACTCGACCACGACGGCGTGCCTCAGGCCGTAGCGGGCGCGCAGCGCGTCCGAGCGCTCCGCGTCCAGCTCGGCCGGTACTCGGATCTCGATGCGTACGAGATCCCGTTCGAGAGCGGTCTCCAGGACCCGGGCCACCTTGAAGCGGCTGACGCCGAACTCCTCCGCGATCTGGATCTTGGACTTGCCCTCAAGGTAGAAGCGGCGGGCCATGGCCGCCGCCTGCACCAGCTCTGCGGGTCCCATCCGCATGGCTGACCGGCCCGCCGACATACCCGACACGGCGATCTCCTCACTGCTGTTCACACTCTGGATTCGCCGTTCATCCTTGCAGATCCGGCGCTCTTGATCAGCCTTGATGGCCGCCGTTCACATACCTGCCGCTCAGTGGTCGCACGCCCAGGATGCCTTGCTCACGACCCCTTCGGCCTGCGTGCGCAATGCACGTACCGCCGCGGCCGGGTCGGATGCCCCGTAGACCGCCGAACCGGCGACGAACACATCGGCGCCGGCCTCCGCGCAGCGCTCGATCGTCGAGGCCGAAACTCCCCCGTCGACCTGCAGCCACAGCTCCAGTCCGTGCTTGCGGATCAGCTCCCGGGTGCGGCGGATCTTCGGCAGCATGATGTCGAGGAACGACTGGCCACCGAAGCCCGGCTCCACGGTCATGATCAGCAGCATGTCCAGCTCGGGCAGCAGATCCTCGTACGGCTCGATGGGCGTCGCCGGCTTCAGCGCCATGGACGCACGCGCTCCCTTGGCCCGAATCTCGCGGGCGAGCCGCACCGGCGCACCGGCCGCCTCGACGTGGAAGGTGACGGAGGAGGCACCCGCCTCGACGTACTGGGGGGCCCAGCGATCGGCGTCCTCGATCATCAGATGGCAGTCCAGCGGGGTGTCCGTCGCCCGGGCCAGTGACTCTACGACCGGCACACCGAGCGTGAGGTTCGGGACGAAGTGGTTGTCCATGACGTCGACGTGGAGCCAGTCGGCGCCCTCCACCGCCTTGGCCTCCTCGGCGAGGCGGGCGAAGTCGGCGGACAGGATGCTGGGGTTGATCTGCACGGCCATGCCCCAAGCCTGCCATGTCCTGCGGGGGTTAGCGGCATCGGTCGGCGGCGGGCGCGATCGGGTGCGGGGTACGGGGCCGCCGCGCCCACTGCGAGAATCCCTCCCTGAGCGAAGAGGGAGATGGCATGGGACAGCCGTTCGGCTCCTATCAGAACGAGATCTACTTCAACGGGCTCGGCGGCATCCTGCCGTCCTACCCCATGGCTTTCGCGGAACTGGAGGAGAGGGCGAGCGCGGCGCTGCCGCCCTCCGTCTGGTCCTACGTCGCGGGCGGCGCCGGCGACGAACGCACCCAGCGCGCCAACGTGACCGCCTTCGACCACTGGGGCCTGGTCCCCCGCATGTTCGTCGGCGCGGCCGAACGCGACCTGTCCGTCGACCTGTTCGGGATGCGGCTGCCCTCCCCCGTCTTCATGGCACCGATCGGCGTCATCGGCCTGTGCGCCCAGGACGGCCACGGCGACCTGGCGACCGCAAGGGCCGCCGCACGCACCGGAGTTCCGATGGTCGCCTCGACACTCGCGGTCGACCCGCTGGAGGATGTCGCGGGCGAGTTCGGGGACACCCCGGGCCTCTTCCAGCTCTACACCCCGACCGACCGCGACCTCGCCGCGAGCCTCGTCCACCGCGCCGAACAGGCCGGCTACAAGGGCATCGTGGTCACCCTGGACACCTGGGTCACCGGCTGGCGCCCCCGCGACCTGTCCACCGCCAACTTCCCCCAGCTACGCGGCCATTGCCTCGCCAACTACACCAGCGACCCGGTCTTCCGGGCCCGCCTCGCCCGCACCCCGGAGGAGGACCCCCAGTCCGCGGTCCTCCTCTGGACCCAGCTCTTCGGCAACCCCCTCACCTGGGACGACCTCCCCTGGCTGCGCTCCCTCACCACCCTCCCGCTGATCGTCAAGGGCATCTGCCACCCCGAGGACGTCCGCCGGGCCAAGGACGGGGGCGTGGACGCCGTCTACTGCTCCAACCACGGCGGTCGCCAGGCCAACGGCGGCCTCCCGGCCCTCGACGCGCTCCCGGCCGTGGTCGAGGCCGCGGACGGCCTCCCGGTCCTGTTCGACTCCGGCGTCCGCAGCGGCGCCGACATCGTCAAGTCGATCGCCCTGGGAGCCACCGCCGTGGGCATCGGCCGCCCGTACGCCTACGGCCTCGCCCTGGGCGGCACGGACGGCATCGTGCACGTCCTGCGCTCACTCCTCGCGGAGACCGACCTGCTCATGGCAGTCGACGGCTATCCGACCCTCGCCGACCTCACGGGGGAGGCCCTCCAGCGCGTCCGCGCCCTATGACACCCGAGTCAACGCGTCCTGCGGATGAGCGCGTTCCGTGACCGGCACATCAGCCGGTACTGCCGACGAGCACGCCCGGTGACCGGCGCGTCAGCCGACGCCACGGATGAGCGCGTTCCGTGACCCGCGCGTCAACCAGCCCTGCTGCTGACGACGTCTCACAACCTGCGCGTCAGCCACTCCCGCCGATCACGGCGTCCTACGAACCGCGCGTCAACCGGCCCTGCTGCTGACGACGTCCAACTACCCGCGCGTCACCCAGTCCTGCCGATCACGGCGTCCAACTACCCCCGCGTCAGCCAGTCCTGCGGATCAGCGCCAGATACATCGCGTCGGTCCCGTGCAGATGCGGCCACAGCTGTACGTCGGGACCGTCGCCGAGTGCCGGGACGTCGGGGAGGAGCGGGCGGGCGTCGATCAGCTCGGTGTGCGGGAACTGCTTGAGCAGGTCGTCGACGACGGCCCGGGTCTCGGCGAGGTGCGGTGAACAGGTCGCGTAGCCGACGACGCCGCCGACGCGCACGGATTCCAGCGCGGTGCGCAGCAGCCCGCGCTGCAGGGGCGCGAACCCGTCGAGGTCCTCGGGCCGG
>NZ_JAWOAI010000796.1:0-3228 GCF_033194735.1 Streptomyces sp. W16 | reverse complement strand
TCCGCGGGCGCGGGCCCGGCCGTCGCCCAGCCGAAGGCCGCCCCGAGCGCCGCCGCCCCCGGCTGCAGCGCCGCCTACACCATCGAGCAGAAGCTCTCCACCGGCACCACCTGGCGGATGTGCTGGCATTACGAGCGCGAGGCCGGCCTCGTCCTGGAGAACATCTCCTACCAGCCGCCCGGCCAGGCCACCCCCATCAAGGTGCTCGCCGACGCGAAGCTCGCCCAGATCCATGTCCCGTACGACGACGGCAAGAACGAGTACAGCGACCTCACCCAGTACGGTTTCGGCACCGGCCTGATGAACATGCAGCCCGGCGAGTGTCCCGGCGGCACCATCAAGACGGTCAAGGTCCCCGACGCCATCGACCCGGCCCACCCGAACGTCAAGGGCCTCTGCACGACGACCCGTTCACGCGGACACGCCTTCCGCATGCAGGGCGACAGCGCCAACAAGGTCTTCCAGACCCAGGGCAAGGACTTCCTCGTCTACACCGTCAACCAGGTCGGCTGGTACGAGTACATCACCGAGTGGCGCTTCCAGGACGACGGCACCATCAACATGAACGTCGGTGCCACCGGCAGCCTTTCGCCCTACGACTACGACGCCGGCGACGGCCGCGGCTGGCCGCTCGGCAAAAACGCCACGGCCTACGCGACGAGCCACCAGCACGACGTCTTCTGGAAGTTGGACTTCGCCCTCGACGGTTCCTCCAAGGGCCGCGTCGAGCAGTACGACTCCGCGGTCACCACGCACGGCGCCAACACCCCCACGAACAAGACCACGTTGACCAAGGTCACCAAGGAACTCGCGGGTGACGCGAAGAACATGCGCTGGTGGCGCATCGTCAGCGCGACCGGCAAGAACAAGGACAACCACGCCCGGTCCTACGAGATAGTCCCCGGCCCCACCACCAAGTACCCGGGCCGCAGCTTCACCCAGCACGACGTGTACTTCACCCAGTACAACAAGTGCGAGCAGTTCGCCAGCGACAACCTGCCCAACTGCGGTGCGGGGCACCCGAAGCAGGTCGACAAGTGGGTCAACGGCCAGACCCTCACACAGCCCGTGGTCTGGGTGAACGTCGGCTTCCACCACATCGCCCGCGACGAGGACCAGCAGCCGATGCCGGTCCACTGGCAGGGATTCTCCATCGCCCCGCGCGACGTCACCGCTATGAATCCGCTCACTCCGCCCGCCCTCGCGAACCAGAACGGCAATGTGAACGGCGGAAGTTGAGAAACGACCCTGTCCATCCGGCTGCACCGCCGACCGGTCCCGGAGTACCCTTCCTTGATCGTTGAGACTGGGGAGAGCTCGGGGGAGCGGAAGGCGGTGCACGGGTGGGCTCGGGAGGGCTGGAGTTGCCCCCTGGTGACGAGAGTCACGAGGGGAACTCCGCAGAAGTCCCGCCCGGCGCGGTGTCCCTGGCACGTCCGATGGACGCGGCTGGTTCCATCGGTCCGGAGCTGGACTGGGACGCCGACGCCTGGCGCGAGGTGCGTACGCGCGCCCAGCGAGCCGGCCGCGCCTACATCTGGCTGAACCTGGTCGAACAGCGGCTGAGGGCCGTCGTGGCCGCCGTACTGCGTCCCATCTACGAACCCGTCCACGGCGACGAATGGGTCGTCGCGGCGGCCGGTCCGGCCGGTCAGGAGTGGGTGCAGCGCGCGGTCGCCGTCCGCGAAGTCAGCCGCCGCAAGGGCTACTTGCTCGACCCGGCCGACGACAACGTCCTCAGCTTCCTGACCCTGCCGCAGCTGCGCGAGCTGATGGTGCAGCACTGGCCGTGCTTCGAGCCGTACTTCGACGAGCGCCGGGACGTCGAACTCGCCCTGGACGAACTGGAAGTGACCCGCAACGTCGTCTCCCGCAACCGCGCCCTGTCCGAGGCCGTCCTCAACCAGGCCGAGCGGGCCTCCGCGAAACTCCTGGAGACCCTCGGCGCCGGCAGCGACGTGCCCTCGGCGCGCCGGCTGCCCGTCGACGCGGTCGAGGAGCTGATCGGCGACCGGTTCGCGGACGTGGTCGCCGTCCACCCCGACCGGGTACGGCTGATGCGCCAGTTCCCGGCCGAGGACATCTTCGGCGGGGCCCGCCGCGTCGACGCCATCGGCATCGGCCTCAACCTGCTCGTGCAGAACTTCTCCGGCCGACGGCTGGTCCGCCTCGCCGAGTCCGGCTGCCGGGTACGGCTGCTGTTCCTCAACCCCGCCTCCAGTGCGGTGAAGCGGCGCGAGCGTGAACTCGGCATAAAACGGGGCGAGTTGAGCCGCGCCGTCGAGATGAACATCCTGCACATGCGGCGGGTGCGGTCCCGGCTGCGCGACCCGGGCGCCTTCGAGATCCAGGTCTTCGACGAGACGCCCCGCTTCACGGCGTACCTCGTCGACGGCGACGGCTCGGACGGCATAGCCGTCGTGCAGTCCTATCTGCGCCGCAGCCGCGGCATGGAGGCGCCGGTGCTGGTGCTGCGAAACGGCAGCCGACTCGTCAAGTCGGACGAAATGGACGACAGCGGTCTTTTCCCCACCTATCGCGATGAGTTCGAGCAGATGTGGGCGGATTCGCGACCGGTGTCCTGACCTGTCCGAGCCCGGTCCGGCGGTAAGCGGAACGCGGTCCTCGGATTGTCAGTGGCTCATGCGAAGGTGGAGACCACTGGGGGAAAGCACCACCGAGAAGGGGGGCCGTCATGGCCTGGCACCAGGAGCTGCTCATCGGCTTCGACCTGGAGACTACGGGGACGGAACCGCGCGAGGCGCGCATCGTCACGGGCGCGGTCATAGAGGTCAGGGGCGGACGGCCGGCGGGCCGCCGGGAGTGGCTGGCGGATCCCGGCGTGGAGATCCCGGCCGACGCCGTCGCCGTACACGGCATCACGAACGAACGCGCCACCGCCGAGGGCCGCCCGGCCGACGAGGTCGCCGACGCGATCGCGGACGTCCTCGTGACCTACTGGAAGACGGGCGTCCCCGTCGTCGCCTACAACGCGGCCTTCGACCTCACCCTGCTCTCCGCCGAGCTGCGCCGGCATCGACTGCCGTCCCTGCGCGACCGCCTGGGCGGCACCGACCCCGCCCCGGTCATCGACCCGTACACGATCGACCGCTCCGTCGACCGCTACCGCCGCGGCAAGCGCAACCTCGAAGCGGTCTGCCAGGAGTACGGCGTGGTCCTCGACTCCGCACACGACGCCTCGGCCGACGCCCTCGCCGCCGCCCGGCT
>NZ_JAWOAI010000795.1:0-3237 GCF_033194735.1 Streptomyces sp. W16 | reverse complement strand
CCCCTCACCGACGCGGCCGACGCCGGCGCGATCGCCGAGGGCGCGCTGCTCGGCGCGTACTCCTTCGACGCGTACAAGGACAACGGCAAGAACGCGAAGGGCAAGGGCCCGCTCGGCGAGGTCGCCCTGCTCGGCGGCAAGCCGCGCGACAAGGAGTACAAGGCGGCCGTAGAGCGCGCTCTGGCGGTCACCGAGGAGCTGAACCGCGCCCGCGACCTCATCAACACCCCGCCGAACGACCTCGACCCCGAGGCCTTCGCCGCCGTCGCGCAGACCGCGGCCAAGGAGCACGGCATCCAGGTGCAGGTGCTCGACGAGAAGGCCCTCGAAGAGGGCGGCTACGGCGGCATCCTCGGCGTCGGCGCCGGATCCGCGGCCGGCCCGCGCCTGGTGAAGCTGTCGTACACGCACGAGGCGGCGACCAAGCACCTCGCGTTCGTCGGCAAGGGCATCACCTACGACTCGGGCGGCATCTCGCTCAAGCCGGCCGGGCACAACGAGACGATGAAGTGCGACATGAGCGGTGCCGCCGCCGTGTTCGCCGCCGTCGTCACCGCCGCCCGCCTGGGCCTTGAGGTCAACGTCACCGGCTGGCTGGCGCTCGCCGAGAACATGCCGTCCGGCTCCGCGACCCGTCCCGGTGACGTGCTGCGCATGTACAGCGGCAAGACCGTCGAGGTCCTCAACACGGACGCCGAGGGCCGGCTCGTCCTCGCGGACGCGCTGTGGGCGGCGTCGGCGGAGAAGCCGGACGCGATCGTGGACGTGGCGACGCTGACCGGGGCGATGGTGCTGGCGCTCGGGAGCCGTACGTTCGGTGTGATGGCGAACGATGACGCGTTCCGCTCCGCGATCGTCGAGGCTGCGGAGGAGGTCGGGGAGCCGTCGTGGCCGATGCCGTTGCCTGAGCACCTGCGTAAGGGGATGGACTCCCCCACCGCGGACATCGCGAACATGGGTGAGCGGATGGGTGGCGGGCTGGTCGCCGGGCTGTTCCTGCGGGAGTTCGTGGGTGAGGGGATCACCTGGGCGCACGTCGACATCGCGGGGCCGGCGTTCAACGAGGGCGGGCCGTTCGGTTACACGCCCAAGGGTGGGACGGGGTCTGCGGTGCGGACGCTCGTGCGGCTTGCGGAGTTGACTGCGGCGGGAGATCTGGGCTGACGTTCGCCTAGTAGCTCGATGCCTTAGGGGCGCGGGCGGCTGCGGGTCGGTTGTGGCCGGTCGCGCCCCGCAGCGGAGCTGCATATCGATACAGCCCCGCGCCCCTAGGGGGTCGCACCCTAGGTGTCTCAACAATTCAACGTCTCTCATGTGAGCGTGTGGCGTCTCACACCCAGGCCCGGCGTCTCGTTGGGCCTCGACAAGTGCGAAGATGGGCTCGGCAGGACAGGGCCCCCACCACAGGGCCGAAGAAAGAGCGGCCGGACACCAGCCGCCGCGCGGTCACTGACGACCGGCGTACGGCGCACATGCATGGAGGACGTGACGTGGCGAACGACGCCAGCACCGTTTTCGACCTAGTGATCCTCGGCGGTGGTAGTGGCGGTTACGCCGCGGCGCTGCGCGGGGCCCAGCTGGGACTGGACGTCGCCCTGATCGAGAAGGACAAGGTCGGCGGCACCTGCCTGCACCGGGGATGCATCCCCACCAAGGCTCTGCTCCACGCGGGCGAGATCGCCGACCAGGCCCGCGAGAGCGAGCAGTTCGGTGTCAAGGCCACCTTCGAGGGCATCGACGTACCGGCCGTCCACAAGTACAAGGACGGCGTCATCTCCGGCCTGTACAAGGGTCTGCAGGGTCTCATCGCATCCCGCAAGGTGCACTACATCGAGGGTGAGGGCAGGCTCTCCTCCCCCACCTCCGTCGACGTCAACGGCCAGCGCATCCAGGGCCGCCACGTCCTGCTGGCGACCGGCTCCGTGCCGAAGTCGCTGCCGGGCCTGGAGATCGACGGCAACCGGATCATCTCCTCGGACCACGCCCTCGTCCTGGACCGCGTGCCGCAGTCCGCGATCATCCTGGGCGGCGGTGTCATCGGCGTGGAGTTCGCCTCCGCGTGGAAGTCCTTCGGCGCCGACGTGACGATCATCGAGGGCCTCAAGCACCTCGCCCCCCTTGAGGACGAGAACTCCTCCAAGCTTCTTGAGCGCGCGTTCCGCAAGCGCGGCATCAAGTTCAACCTGGGCACCTTCTTCTCGAAGGCCGAGTACACCGAGAGCGGCGTCAAGGTCACCCTCGCCGACGGCAAGGAGTTCGAGGCCGAGCTGCTGCTGGTCGCGGTGGGCCGCGGCCCGGTCTCCGCCGGTCTCGGCTACGAGGAGCAGGGCGTCGCGATCGACCGCGGCTACGTCCTGGTCGACGAGTACATGCGGACGAACGTGCCGACCATCTCCGCCGTCGGCGACCTGGTCCCCACGCTCCAGCTCGCACACGTCGGCTTCGCCGAGGGCATCCTGGTGGCGGAGCGGCTGGCCGGTCTGAAGGCCGTCCCGATCGACTACGACGGTGTCCCCCGGGTGACCTACTGCCACCCCGAGGTCGCCTCCGTGGGCATCACCGAGGCCAAGGCCAAGGAGATCTACGGCGCGGACAAGGTCGTCGCTCTGAAGTACAACCTCGCGGGCAACGGCAAGAGCAAGATCCTGGGCACCTCGGGCGAGATCAAGCTCGTCCAGGTGAAGGACGGTGCCGTGGTCGGCGTCCACATGGTCGGCGACCGCATGGGCGAGCAGGTCGGCGAAGCCCAGCTGATCTACAACTGGGAGGCGCTGCCCGCCGAGGTCGCGCAGCTCATCCACGCCCACCCGACGCAGAACGAGGCGCTCGGCGAGGCCCACCTGGCTCTGGCCGGCAAGCCTCTCCACTCCCACGACTGACCCCCTCGGTCGGACGACGACACAGACTTCCGCAATTCGTAAGGAGCAACCGAAACCATGGCGGTTTCCGTAACCCTTCCGGCGCTCGGTGAAAGCGTCACCGAGGGCACTGTCACCCGCTGGCTGAAGGCCGAGGGCGAGCGAGTAGAGGCCGACGAGCCGCTGCTCGAAGTATCGACCGACAAGGTCGACACCGAGATCCCCTCGCCGGTCGCCGGCGTACTGGCCTCCATCAAGGTGGCCGAGGACGAGACCGTCGAGGTCGGCGCCGAGCTGGCCGTGATCGACGACGGTACCGGCGCCCCCGCCGCTGCCCCGGCCCCGGCCGCAGAGCCCGCTCCCGTGGCCGCTCCGGCAC
>NZ_JAWOAI010000794.1:0-3245 GCF_033194735.1 Streptomyces sp. W16 | reverse complement strand
GCACGCCGTACAGCGCGGGCCTCGGGTTGTCGCTCATCCCGCCGTCGACCGCGACGAAGGTACGGTCGCCGGTGCGCTTGACCGCCGGCACCCGGTACACGACGACTCCGGCGGGTCCGACGATCGCCCGGCCGGGTTCGAGGGTGAGCCGGGGCACCGGCAGCCCGCTGCGGGCACAGTCGTCCGTCAACTCGGCCCGCACCCGGCCGGCGAGGACGGAGATGTCCAGCTGCTCCTCGCCGGGGCGGTAGGCGATGCCGTGCCCACCGCCGATGTCCAACTGGCCGAGGGTGACGCCGTGTTGGTCCCGGATGCGGGCCAACAGCCCGACCATGCGGCGCACCGCGGCGACGTACGGCTTCGTCGTGGTGATCTGCGAGCCGATGTGGCAGTGCAGGCCCACGAGTTCGAGGTGCGGCTGGTCGAGGATCCGGGACACGGCGTGCTGCGCGGAGCCGTCCGTGATCGACAGGCCGAACTTCTGGTCGTCGGTGCCGGTACGTACTTTCGGGTGCGCGCCGGCCGCGATGCCGGGCACCACCCGCACCATCACCTGCTGCCGGCTGTCGGTGGGGGTGAGCGCGGCCAGCCGGGCGATCTCCGAGGCGCTGTCGACGACGATACGGCCGACACCGAGCCGCAGCGCGGTGCTCAGGTCCTCACGGACTTCCGCAGCCCATCGAAGTGCCGGGGAGAGCCGACGCATCGCCGTGTTGGCGCCCGCCTGACGCCTGAGGGCCGGTTCTTGACGCGCCCGTGACGCGGGCGCCGACGGTGGCCGGAATTGATCCCTCAACTCGCCTTCCGCCGCCCGCCCGTGTCAACGAAGTGGCGGCCCCTGGCAAAGCGCGGGGCAAGAATCGCCGCCGCGGACCGCCCCGTGCTTCGCGATGACCGTCTGGCAACGCACTGTTCACTCAGGAGCCGCCGGGAAGCGCCAGGGTGCGGACGTTGTCAGCTCAACTGCTCGCCAGGGAGGGCATCATGACCGCACAGACAGAGACACCGGACGGTTCGGCGCAGTCGTCCGAGGGGGTCAGCCGACGGCACGCGCTGGGCCTCCTCGGTACGGCCGGCGCCGGCGCCGCCGTCACCCCCTTGCTGGGAGCAGGCACGGCACAGGCCGCCCCGCCGGCCGCCCCGGCATTCCACCTCACCGCGGACTCCTCCGGCGCGTCGCCGGTCCAGGGCCTGCACCTCACCTTCGGGGCGGACCCGCGCACCCAGATGACGGTCTCGTGGATCACCGACAAACCGGTGACCAGACCCGTCGTGCGCTACGGCACGCTGGAGCACGGCTTCGGCTCCAGCGCCAAGGCCCGCACCGTCACCTACGTCGACGGCACCTCCAGCCGCACCGTCTACGTCCACCACGCCGCGCTGAACAAACTCACCCCGGACACCGACTACCTGTACCTCGTCACCCACGAGGGCGCGACCCCCGACAGCGGTACGTTCCGCACCGCCCCGCGCGGCCGGAAGCCGCTCACCTTCACCAGCTTCGGCGACCAGTCCGCCCCGCAGGTGACCTGGGCGGCCAACGGCACGGTCGGGCTCGACGCGAACTCCACTCCCGCGACGAAGGACATCGTCACCGGCATCGAGCAGGTCGCCCCGCTCTTCCACCTGCTCAACGGCGACCTCTGCTACGCGAACCTGGACGTCGACCGGGTGCGCACCTGGAACAACTTCTTCACCAACAACACCCGTTCGGCCCGCTTCCGCCCCTGGATGCCGGCGGCCGGCAACCACGAGATCGAGAAGGCCAACGGCCCGATCGGACTCGGCGCCTACCAGACCTACTTCGACCTGCCGTCCACCGAGACCGACGCCGAACTCGCGGGCCTCTACTACGCGTTCACGGCCGGCTCGGTCCGGGTCATCGTGCTGCAGAACGACGACAACTGCCTCCAGGACGGCGGTGACGTCTACATCAGCGGCTACTCCGGCGGACGTCAACTCGCCTTCCTGGAGAAGGAGTTGAAGGCGGCCCGGTCTTCGCGCGACGTCGACTGGGTGGTCGTCGCCATGCACCAGGTCATGGTCAGCTCCACGGACGCGAACGGCGCCGACCTGGGCCTGCGCCAGAAGTACGGCCCCCTGTTCGACCGTTACGGCGTGGACCTCGTCCTGTGCGGCCACGAGCACAACTACGAGCGCTCCCTCGCCGTCCGCGGAGTCGTCAGCGGCACCGAGACGCTGACCCCCAACCCCATCTCCACGGCCACCGACAACATCGACACCGGCCTCGGCACCGTCCACATGATCCTCGGCGGCGGCGGGGTCTCGGGCACCACGAACCAGAGCTTCTTCAAGGACGGCACCGGCAAGGTGATCACGTCCGTGTCGGCGACCCCCGGCTCCAACGGCAAGCGCACCTCCACCTACACCAAGGAGGAGGCGGTCTGGATCGGCGTCCGGGACACCGAACACCCCTACGGCTTCGCCGCGTTCACCGTCGACCCGGGCGCGCACCCCGGCGACACCACCCGCATGCACGTGACCTACTACAACGTGAACAAGCCGAACGGCGACCTGTCGGTGTTCGAGAACTTCACCCTCCACCGCAAGCGCTCGGACGGCTACCGCTAGTCGGAACGGTCCTGGTCCCCGTCCGGCAACCAGTGCAGGGCGAACCAGAGTTCCATCCGCACGCCGGGGTCCTGCAGGTCCACATCGAGCAGTTCGGCGACCCGTGCCAGACGGTGCCGCACGGTGTTCCGGTGGATGTGCAGGGCCGCCGCCGTACGGTCCCAACTGCCGTGCAGGGTCAGCCAGGTCCGCAAGGTGTCGACGAGGACCGGCGCGCCCGGGGAACCGGCACCGTCGAGCGGGGCGAACCGGGTGCGGGCCAACTCCCGGGCGTCGGCGGCCGGAACGAGCCCGTGGACGGTGAGCGGATCCCTGCTGTGGACTACGGCGGGCAGTTCCGCCGCGATCGCGCGCCGCAGTGCACGTCCCGCCCGGACATCCGCGTGCGCCAGCTCCGCGGCCGGCACGGGCGTACTGAACCCGAGAACCCAGCCCAGGTCGGCGGCCTGCGCGGGCACTTCGGGACGCGCGTCCGAGGCGCTGGGGATCAACGCCCTCAGCTCGGAGCCGTCGATGTACAGATACGGGGTGCCCAACGCGGTGCCCAGGGTGGCGAGTTGAGCCGGATCGTCGCCCGGGGGCGGCGCCGTCGCGTACCGGCCGTGGACCACGATCCAGTGTCCGGCGGCCTCCGTCGTACCGGCGGGCGTGAG
>NZ_JAWOAI010000793.1:0-3216 GCF_033194735.1 Streptomyces sp. W16 | reverse complement strand
GGCCGATGGCCAGGAAGGCGACCGTCTCGGCGGTGACGAGCAGACCCGTCTGCCCGGCGGTGGCGTGGAACGCCGTCACGGCCAGCAGCGGCAGCGCGACGAGCCGCATCTGCGTGCCCACGTGACTGGCGGCGGCGGCCGACAGCAGGAGCCGGTAGTCGCGGTGCCGTCGCAGCGAAGAACCCCTGCGCGCGGTGTCCCGTGCCGCGGACTCGACGCCGGTCATCGCACGACCCGTATGCGGTGACCGGCGAGGAACGGTGCCCGGTACTGCGTGACGTCGACGTCCTCGGCGCCGGCCAGGACCTCCATGCGGAGCCGTCCGGGCGTGTCCCAGGGGACGCCGGCCTCGGGCGGGCCGTCGTACGCGAGGAGGAGCGAGGGGTCCTCCAGCGCGTCGAGTCGCAGCACCAGGTCCGCTTCGTCCGCGCCGTCCCGCGGGTCCAGCCACTGGGCCGGGACGGGGAGGAAGCCGAGCCGGCTCTTGAAGGTGAACAGGCCGGGTTTCGCGATGTGTCCGTACAGGCTCGGGTCGCTGCCGAGCGACACCCGCCGCTGGCCCCGGTCGCGGGCCTCCTGGAACGCGGCGAGGTACATCACGCGCATGAGGCGGCCGTGTCGTTCGGCCGGATCGGCGGAGTTGAAGCGGATCCGCATCGTGGACTTCGCGTCCAGCACCTGGCAGACGCACCCGCCCACCAGGGTGTCGCCCCGATAGGCGTGGACCGCGAAGTAGGTGTCCCGGTCGGCCAGCATCCGCGCCTGCCAGCGGCGCCCGTAGGAAATTCCGTACCGCATGCCCGCGATCTGCCGCTCGTAGAGGGTGAGGAATTCTTCCAGGGCCCGGTCTTCCAGCACCGGGAAGACCTTCAGCGAAATACCCTGGGCGCGCACGAAACGCTGCCCTTTTCGCATGTTGCCCCGCTCGTTTCCGGACAGCCCGGCGAGGAATTCCTCCTCCGATTCCCGGGTGTGTGCCATCCAGGTGACCCAGCTGGGTTTCACGACGAATCCGGCCCGCTCCAGCGCATTCCGGGCGGAGGGTTCGGGACGGGCGATGCGAAGGATGTCGGCGTCCGGCAGCGAGCCCGACCGTACCCGGTCCAGTCCTTCCTCCATGTCGCAGGAGGCGATACGGAGGCCGTTCTCTTCGTTGACGTCCACGGTGATCGCTCCCCTGTTCTCCGCTTCAGCCCATGTCCAGGGCGAGCAGGTCGGTTTCGGTTTCCCGGCGGATGATGACGCGTGCCTCGCCGTTCGCCACGGCGATGACCGGCGGTCGCGGTGTGTGGTTGAAGTTGTTGGCGAGACTGCGGCAGTAGGCGCCGGTCCCGGGCACCGCGATCAGGTCGCCGACGCGGATGTCGGCCGGGAGGTGGTCGTCGGGGACGACGATGTCGCCCGCGTCGCAGTGCCGGCCGACGACGCGCGTCAGGGCCGGGGCGGCCGACGACGTACGGCTCGCCAGCGTCACCGAGTAGCGGGCGTCGTAGAGCGCGGGCCTGATGTTGTCGCTCATGCCACCGTCCACCGACACATAGGTGCGCAGGCCGTCGAGCCGCTTGACCGTGCCGACGCGGTAGAGCGTGCAGCCGGCCGGGCCCGCGATGGCGCGGCCGGGCTCGATGGCCGTACGGGGCACGGCGATCGAGAGCTTCGCGCACTCGTCGGCGACGATGCCGCGCAGTTCGGCGGCGAGCCGGCCGGGGGTCGACGGGGAGTCGGCGTCGGTGTAGGCGATGCCGAAGCCGCCGCCCAGGACGAACTCGGGCAGTTCGGCGCCGTACTCCGCGCCGATCGCCGCGTGCAGGGCGAGTGCCCGGCGCGCGGCGACGTCCCAGCCGCTGGTGTCGAAGATCTGGGAGCCGATGTGGGTGTGGAGTCCGCGCAGCTCCAGTACGCCGTCGTCCAGGACCCTGCGTACGGCGGCGGCAGCGGTGCCGGCCGCGACGGAGAACCCGAACTTCTGGTCCTCGTGGGCGGTCGCGATGTGGTCGTGGGTGTCCGCCCTGACGCCCACGGTCGCGCGCACCAGGACCCGCGGCCGTTGGCGGTACTCCCGGGCCAGGTCGGTGAGGGCGTCGATCTCGTCGAAGGAGTCGAGGACGATGCGCCCGACGCCGTACCGGAGCGCGCGGTGCAGTTCGTGCGCCGACTTGTTGTTGCCGTGCAGCACGATCCGCTCCGCGGGGAAGCCTGCGGCGAGTGCCACGGCCAGCTCTCCCCCGGTGCACACGTCCAGACCGAGCCCCGCCCGGGCCACCAGCCGGGCGACCGTCTTGCAGAGGAAGGCCTTGCCCGCGTAGTAGATGTCGAAGTCGTGGAAGGCGGTGCGGAATTCGTGGCAGCGCGCGACGAAGTCGGCTTCGTCGAAGAGGTAGGCGGCGGTGCCGAACCGCCCGGCCAGGTCGACCGTGGACACGCCTCCGACGTGCAGCACGCCGTCCGGCCCGCGCTCGGCGGTGCGGGACCAGAAGCGCGGGCGCAGATCGTTGACGTCGACCGGGGGCTTCGACCAGGGAGGCTCGGCGGGGGCGAGGGCGGTGTCGACGGTCACGGGTTGACTCCTTCGGGGACGGTCCGGGCAGCGGTGGCCTCGGGGGTGGGACGGCCGGTCGTCACCATCGCCGTGTCTCCCCGAAGAACTCGGGCACGTCGAGCAGCCGGCCGGTCTGCCGCGCCCGGTGGTGGAGGTGGTGGCCGACGGCGAGATCGAGCACCCCGAGCCCGAACGGCGAGAAGACGGTGGCCTTCCCTGGAGTGAGGCGCACCTGTCCCGAGATGACGCCCGCCAGCGTCCCGGTGACGAACTCCCGCCCGCCGGTGAGCTGTTCGGCGAGGTGAGGCGAGGTGTTCGCCTTGAGGCAGTGGTCCACGTCGTCGAGGACGTTGTCGGCCCGCAGCAGTGTCTCGGGGGCGAGGTCGCGCAGTGAGATGTTCAGGACCAGTTGGCCGGGGCCGAAGGCGTGGTCCGCGGGGACGTAGGGTTTCGGCGCCGTCGTGGCGAGGACCACCAGGTCGCAGTCGAGGGCCTCCGTGAGGGACACCGTCCGGGCCCCTGCGCCGTGCCGGTCGCGCAGTTGCGCGGTGAGGGCGGCGGCGGACGGTTCGTCGAGGTCGTGGCAGCGCACGTCGGCGAGGGACACCCCGGCGGCGTCGAGGTACCGGCAGACGGTGCGCGCGATCACGCCCGCGCCCACCACGCCGACGGTGGCG
>NZ_JAWOAI010000792.1:0-3261 GCF_033194735.1 Streptomyces sp. W16 | reverse complement strand
GGCTCGCCCGGCCGGCCGGGACGATCCCCGATCTCGACGGGGTCGAGACCGCGCGCGCCCACACCGTCGTCGAGACCTACCTCGACGCGAACCCGGACGGCGGCTGGCTCGGCCCGCGCGAGTGCGCCGAACTCCTCGGCTGCTACGGCATTCCCCAGCTCGCCTGGGCCTGGGCCGACACCGAGGACGGCGCCGTCCTCGCCGCCGACCGGCTGCGCGGCGCCGACGGCCGGGTGGTCATGAAGGGCCACTGGCCGGGTCTGCTGCACAAGAGCGAACAGCACGCCGTCCACCTCGACCTGCGCGGCGACTCCCAAGTGCGCGCCGCCTTCCGGGACTTGGAGACCCGGTTCGCCGGACTGCTGACCGGCGTGGTCGTGCAGCCGCTCGCCGAACGCGGCACCGAGCTGTTCGCCGGCGTCGTCCAGGACCAGGTCTTCGGACCGCTCGTCCTCTTCGGCCTCGGCGGCACAGCGACCGAGATCCTCGCCGATCACACCGCCAGGCTCGCCCCGCTCACCGACCACGACGTGCACGACCTGATCACGGCCCTGCGCTGCGCCCCGCTCCTGTTCGGCGCGCACGGCAGCCCGCCCGTCGACCTCGCAGGCCTCGAACAACTCCTGCTGCGGCTGTCCCGCATGGCGAGCGACCTGCCGCAACTGGCCGAGGCCGACTTCAACCCCGTACTCGCGGCACCGGGTGGCGTCTCCGTCCTCGATGCCCGCGTCCGCCTGCTGCCCAACCGGCCGCAGGACCCGTATCTGCGCCGACTTCGCTGAGGAGGGAACACCATGAAGCACAACAAGGTCGGCTCCGTGATGACCACGGAGGTCGTCCGCGCCACGTACGGAACGCCGTTCAAAGAGGTGGCACGCCTGCTCGGCGAACACCGCATCAGCGGCCTGCCCGTGGTCGACGAGGACGACAAGGTCGTCGGAGTCGTCTCCGAGACGGACCTGATGGCCCACCAGGCCGAGGCGCCCGACCCGTACGAGCCGAAGAAGCGGTTCCGGTCGGCCGGCCTGACGCGCACCGCCAGGCAGCGCGCTCTGAAAGCCGAGGCCCGGACTGCCGGCCGGCTGATGACCGCGCCACCCGTCACCGTGCACGCCGACGACACCATCGTCGAGGCCGCCCGGACCATGGCGCAGCATCGCGTGGAACGGCTGCCCGTCCTCGACGAGGAACAGCGGCTCGTCGGCATCGTCACCCGCCGCGATGTGCTCCAGGTCTTCCTGCGGCCCGACGCGGACATCCGCGAGGAGGTCGTCGCCGAGGTGCTGGTGCGCGCCCTGTGGCAGGCGCCGAGCACCATCGACGTCGCCGTGGCGGAGGGCGTCGTCACGCTCTCCGGCCAGATGGAGCGCAAGAGCGAGACGGAGATCGCCGTCTCCATGACCCGTCAGATCGACGGCGTCGTGGCAGTCGTCGACCAGCTCTCCTACCGGCGGGACGACTCGCACATCCAACCCGAGGAACAGACGTACCGCGGTGTCACCAACACCTGGGTGCGCCACCTGTGAACTGAGAGGAGGCGAACCGCCATGCCCACCAGCGTGCTGGTCGCCTACGGGACGACGAACGGATCGACCGCGCAGATCGCCGAGGCCGTGGCCGAGGTCCTGCGCAAGGAGGGACTCACCGCCGACCTGTTGCCCGTCGGCTCCGTCGTGGACGTGCGGCCGTACGGTGCCGTGGTGCTCGGCAGCGGGCTGTACGCCGGCCGCTGGCTCCGCGACGCCCGCCACTTCATGAGCCGGCACGGCCGCCAACTGGCCGAGCGCCCGCTGTGGTTGTTCAGCAGCGGCCCGCTCGACGCCTCGGCCTCCGAGCGGGACATCCCGCCCGTGCGTGGCGTACGGCGTGCCATGGCCCGGCTCCACGCCAAGGGCCATGTCACCTTCGGCGGCTGCCTGGAGGAGGGCGCCAAGGGGCGCATCGCCCAGTCGATCGTGCGCAACGGGAAGGGCGGGGACTTCCGCGACTTCGCCGCGATCGAGGGATGGGCGACACGGATCGCGGAGGAGTTGCTGACGGCGCAGGAGAGGAGCTGAACACGAGGAGTGTTGTGCTGGTACTTCGCGCCGCGGACCTTCTTTCCGTAGCGGTGGAACAAGGTGCCGTCCACCGCTTGGGTCACCGCCGCGCGCGCGACCGGTGGGCCTTCCCGGCCAGTCCGGCGGCCTGCCACATCCCGGCGCCGGTGCGCGGACCGTTCGCCGACAGCACCCCGGTGACCGGCGCCGCCATCGTCGTGAACGAGGGGGTGGTGAAGCACGGCCGCGGGACTCCCAGCACGATCAACAGGGATGACGGTACGGACACCGCGTATGACCCGATCCGCCGCACCGCGTCAAGTTCGGAGCCGCCCAGCCTGCTGTATCGCCGGACGGCTCCGGGATCCACCCGGCTGACGAGGCCGCCGTGTCGGGAATGTGGACATGCTGCGTGAGGAACAGGGCTGCGCGGTCCAGTGCCTGGTCGGCCTCCTCCAGGACGCCGGCGAAAGCCTGGAACACGTGCGGCACGTCGGCGGTGATGTCGAGGATCACGTCCGCTCCGGCTGCGTGGGCGCGGGCGGCCAGACGGGTGGAGTTGTCCAGCATGATCTCATTGGTGCCCACCTGGATGAGCACCGGGGGAAGCCGGTCAGGTCGGCCCTCGAACAGCCGGGTGTCCGGCGGGAAGCGCACCTCGCGGCCGAAGTGGAGCAGCCGTTCGCGATGCACCGGGGGCAGTGCTTGGTTCACACGGAGTGCCATCGAAGGGGGCATCAGTCCGTCTCCGTTTCATGTTCGGCCTTCAGTACGGCGGCCGGCGGGTGGTCGTCGTGCCAGATGGCGGTGGTGCACGTACGCGACCTCGTATCTGCACCGTGCGCCACGTCGGCCCCGCCCCGCAGGTGCCGAAGGACCCATCGGCCGGGGCCGACCCTCTCCGCTCCCGCCTACGACGGCACGACGGCGACCGGGCAGCGCGCGTGCTCCAGGAGCGCCAGTGCGGTGGAGCCCGGGGTGGTGTCTCGACCGACCACCACCAGCCCGGACGTCTCCGAGGCGTGGGCCAGTGCCTCCGCCGGGGGAAGCAGGAGTACGTCTGCCCGGACGTCGACGTCCGGGTACTTGCTCCGCCACGGCCGCAGCGCGTCGGACAGCAGATCCTCCTCGTGGTCCTCCCAGGTGGCCCGGTCCGTCTCCGACACCGGGACGGGCGACGCGACGGCGCCCGCCGGCAGCGCCCACGCGTGCACAGCGTGCA
>NZ_JAWOAI010000791.1:0-3281 GCF_033194735.1 Streptomyces sp. W16 | reverse complement strand
AGGCCCAGCCGGCGCAGTGCGCGGGTGGCGTTGGGGGCGAGCTGGATGCCGGCGCCGGCCTCCGCGAACCGTGACGTCTGTTCGACGACGGTCACCTCGCAGCCGGCGCGGCACAGGCTCAGGGCCGCGGCGAGCCCTCCGATGCCCGCCCCGACGACGATCGCTGTCACGGCATGGTCCTGGCACCGGTTCGATGGACTCACGCGGCTCTCCTCCGCTGCGGGCCTCCGGGCTCCCAGTCTCCCTCAGTACCGCGCCGCGCTCTCAAGCAGCGGCGGATACACGCCACTTGGCACCCCGTCCACCGTCGCGCCCGCGTACTTGAGCATGGTGCCGACCTGCTGGTTGAGGTCGTGGGGGAAGTTGAGGGTCGGCGTGGACGCCTCGTCGAGGGTGGCCGTCTGGGCCGGGGTGAGCTGGAGGTCCAGGGCGGCGAGGTTGGCTTCGAGGTGGGACAGGGTGCGGGGGCCGATGAGGGTGGACGTGACACCGGGTCGGGACCGGACCCAGGACAGGGCGGTGGCGGCGGAGGTCGCGCCCGCCTGCTCGGCCACTTCGGCGAGAGTGTCGATCACCTTGAACTGGGCGGCAGTTGGTGCGCCGAGGAGGGCAGCACGCCTGGTGTCGACGGGAGTTGACTGGTCGCGGGTGTATTTCCCGGACAGGTAGCCACTCTTGAGCGGGCCCCATGGCAGCACGGCCATCCCCGCGTCCTGGGCCAGCGGGATCAACTCGCCCTCGATGGTGCGTTCCAGGAGGGAGTACTCCATCTGGAGTGCGGTGACCGGGGTCCAGTCGCGCAGCAGGGCCGTCGTGTGGGCCTTCGCGGTGAACCAGGCGGGGGTGTCGGAGAAGCCGACGTAACGGATCCTGCCCGCCGTCACCAGGTCGTCCAGGGTGCGCAGGGTCTCCTCGACCGGCGTGGAACGGTCGTGGCTGTGCAGCCAGTACAGGTCGATGTAGTCGGTGCGGAGGCGGCGCAGCGAGTCCTCCAGCTGGCCGATGATCGCCTTGCGGCTGGCGCCGCCGCCGTTGGGGTCGCCGAGGTGGAGGTTGCCGTAGAACTTGGTGGCCAGGACGAGTCGGTCGCGCAGGCCGGGGTGGGCGGTGAGGTGGTCGCCGAGGATCGCCTCCGAGTGACCGTTCGTGTAGAAGTTCGCGGTGTCGACGAAGTTGCCGCCGCGGTCGAGGTAGGTCTGGAGGATCTTCTCCGACTCCTCGACGCTGCTGCCGAAGCCGCCGTCCTCGCCGAAGTTCATCGCCCCGAGGCAGAAGGGGCTCACCTTGAGGCCGGAACGGCCGAGGCCGACGTACGAGTCGAGTGCCATGAAATGCTCCTGGGGGAAGGCGGGTGGAAGACCAGCTCCGCAAGTGCACCACCGTGACCAGGGGAATCGTTAGGGCGATACCACCGCCCGCTTGCACGATCCTGTCGATCTGCCGCCTGGGCGGACGGTTGCGGGCCGCCCCTTCCGGTGCTTGGATCGGACGTGTACCCACCCGCACTTCTGCGTGAGCTGCGTGCCCTGATCGACCGGCATGCCGACCGTGCGCCCCTCGCCGTCGGCGGTCTGATGCTGAGCAGGGCGGACCGGCCCGAGGCGCCGAGCGCGAGTCTCGCCCGTCCGGTGCTGGCGGTCGTCGCGCAGGGCTCGAAGCGGCTCACCCTCGGCGACCGCGTCCATGACTACGGGGCCGGGCAGTACCTCGTCGTCTCGGTCGACCTGCCGGTCGCCGGGCACTACACGCGGGCCAGCCCCGAAGAACCCTTCCTCGCCTGCGGGTTCACCCTCGAACCCGCGAAGATCGCCGCACTGCTCCTGGAGGCCGGCACCGACCCGCTCCCCCACCGGACGGCCCCGCACGGGCTCGCCGTGTGCGACGCGCCCGCCGAACTCCTCGACGCGACAGTCCGGTTGCTACGGCTGCTCGACCGTCCCGGCGACGCCCCGGTGCTCGCGCCGTTGATCGAGAAGGAGATCCTGTGGCGGCTGATCACCGGTGAACAGGGCGCTCTCGTACGGCAGATCGGGCTCGCCGACAGTCAACTCACCCATATCGGCAGGGCCATTCGCTGGATCCGCGACCACCACACGGAAACGCTCCGCATCGAGGACCTGGCCCGGCTGGCCGGCATGAGCGCCTCCCCCTTCCACCGGCACTTCCGCGCGGTGACGGCGCTGACCCCGATCCAGTTCCAGAAGCGGATCCGCTTGCAGGAGGCCCGGTTGATGCTGCTGAGCAGCGCGGCGGACGTCGCCGACGTGGGCTTCGCGGTCGGCTACGACAGCGCGTCCCAGTTCAGCCGCGAATATCGCCGTGCGTTCGGCAGACCGCCGGGGCAGGATGCGGTACGGCTGCGGAGCGAGGTGGCGGGCACGCGCCCATGAACGGCACCGTGGACAGGGGGAGTTGAGGATGGCCGTCTTCGTCGGCGTCCGGGGTTTTCTGCAGTGCGACGAACCGCAGCTGGCCGAGCTCGAACGGATCATCCGCTCACCCGAGGTCGACTACCCGTACAACGAGGCGTGGGCCCTGCCCGGCCGCCACTACAACTGGGTTCACTACGTCTTCTACGGCGCCGACATCCACGCGAATTCGGTGGACCAGATGCTGGAGCTGCTGCGGACCATCGCCCGTATCCCGCCCTCCGACGACGACAACGACCACGTGACCGGGCTGTTCCACGCCAGCCACGAGATCGAGGGGATGAGCGAGTGGCAGATCCGTGACGGTCGGGTGCACATCAGCCACGCCGGCGACCGCCTTCGCTATCTCGACGAATGACGAACGGCGAATGACGAACGGCGACCCGGACGGCAAAAGAGTGTGACAGGGACAAGAGGACGGGATTTGATGCGTCCGTGAACGAGCCGAGCGAGCCCACCGGACCCAGCACCTTCCTGATCGGCGGCGGGTGGGGCACCCCCGTCGTCTACGAACCCTTCCTCCGCGCCGCGAGCGGCTCCTCCGGGTCCGTGCCCCGCATCGGCTGTGTGATCGTCGACGAGGGGGAGGGCGACGGGGACCGTCAATTCGCGCGCTACGACGCCGCGTTGAGGAGCGCCGCCGACTGCGCACCCGTGCCGGTGCTCGTGCCGATCGGTGGGCGCTTCGACATCGAGGTGGCCTCGGACGTCGACGGGCTGCTCGTGTGCGGCGGGCTGACCCCCGCCTACCAGGACGCCTTCGCCGGCTGTCTCGACCTGTTGCCCGGCCTCCTCGCCGAGCGGCGCGTCCCGTACGCCGGGTTCTCCGCCGGCGCCGCCCTCGCCGCGCCG
>NZ_JAWOAI010000790.1:0-3301 GCF_033194735.1 Streptomyces sp. W16 | reverse complement strand
CCCACAGCCGGGCCACGGCGCGCTGGGTGATCCGGCTGACCCAGCCCGGCCCCAGCCGCTGACGGCCACAGACCCGGTCGAGGGTGACGGCGTCGCCGGTGAACACCGCGAGGCGCAGATCGGGGCCGTAGGCCTTGGCCATCGAGCGGACGAAGGCCCAGTGGCGGGTGGCGCCGGCCAGCGGGTGCAGGGGCTGGTCGACGATGCCGTGGCCGTGGTCGTCCTCGATCAGCAGGATCTCCGGGTGGTCCCGGAGTACGGAACGCAGGGCACGCGCGCGCGTGGCGCTCACCACGGCTCCGGTGGGGTTCTGCGCCCGGTCGGTGACGATCAGGGCCCGCGCGCCGGACTCCAGCGCGGCGCGCACGTCCTCGGGGTGCGGTCCGTCGTCGTCGACGCGGACGGGGGTGACGCGCAGCCCGAGCGCCGGTACGAGGTCGAGCAGGCTGCCCCACCCGGGGTCCTCGACGGCGACGGTGTCACCGGGCTTCAGATGGGCGGTGAGGACGCGCTCGATGGCGTCCAGCGATCCGGAGGCGACGGCCACGGGGCCGGCCGGCACACCGTCCGCGTCCAGCGCGGCCCGCGCGATGCGCGCCAGCTCCGGCTCGACCGGGTCGTCGCCGTACATGACCGGCTCCCGGTCGGAGAGCTCGGCGGCCCGGGTGAACGCCCGGACGAGGGAGGGCAGCAGGGCGGGATCCGGGTTGCCGTGGGACACCTCGCGCACCCCCTCCGGCACATCCACCCGGATGTACTCGCGCCCGGTCGTGGCCGGCTTGGGCCGCACCCGGCTGCCACGCCGCCCGGCGGTCTCGATGACCCCGCGCTCCCGCAGGGTCCGGTACGCCGCCGCCACCGTATTGGGATTCACCCCAAGCTCTACGGCCAACTCCCGCATCGGCGGCAGCAGTTGCCCCGGCTCCAGCTCTCCCGAGCCCACCGCGCGCTCGACGTCGGCAGCAATGTCGGCTGCGCGTCGCCCTTCGATCCGATATCCTCCTAGCACAAAGCACACTATGCACTAGTGCAATACACATCGCAACTCGAACCGATCAGTAACGAACGATCAGTAACGAACACGGAGAGCGCCATGCAGGGGACCACCTCGCAGCCGACGTCGCAGCCCGCCGCGTACACGCCGACCGACCTGACCGTCCCCACGCGTTCCGCGGACCGGGCGTCGTACGACAAGGAGCTGGTGCACGAGATACTCGACACCGCCTACGTCTGCCACCTCGGCTTCGTGCGCGACGACAGGCCGGTCGTGCTGCCGACGCTGTTCGGCCGGGTCGGCGAGCGGCTGTACGTGCACGGTTCGACGGGTGCGCGTGCGCTGCGGATGACGGGGCAGGCCGACCCGGGGCTCCCGGTGTGCCTGACGGTCACCCACGTGGACGGTCTCGTCCTGGCCCGCTCCGCCTTCCACCACTCGATCAACTACCGCTCGGTGGTGGTGCACGGCATCGCCCACCAGGTGACGGACCCCGAGGAGAAGCGGACGGCGCTGGACGCGCTGGTCGACCATGTCGTGCCCGGCCGTTCGGCGGACTCCCGGCCCGGCAACAAGAAGGAACTCGCCGCGACCATGGTGATCCGCCTCGACCTCGACGAGGTCTCCGCCAAGCTCCGCACCGGGGGCGCGAACGACGAGCCCGAGGACCTGGCCCTCCCCCACTGGGCCGGCGTCCTGCCGCTGAACACCGGCTACGGCACCCCGCTCCCGAACGACGACCTGTCCCCCGGCATCGAACTCCCCGGCTACCTGGCGGTGTTGTGATGCTCATCCACCCCTGGGACACACCCCAGGAAGACAGCGAGTGGCAACACTGGCTCGCCGCCCACGACTTCGGCCAGCTCGCCGTCAACGGCCCGCCCGGCGAACCGCCATTCATCCAGCCCCTCCACTTCGCCTACGACCCCGAGCGCGGCGAGGCGATCACCCACCTGGCTCGCCCCAACCCCATATGGCCGGCGCTGGAGGCGAACCCCCAAGTGGTGCTGAGCGTCGTCGACGACTACGTGTACATCCCCGGCCCCTGGCAAGCGGACCCGGACGGTCCACCGGAACACGGCGTACCGACGAGCTTCTACGCGGCGGTCCAACTCCGCTGCACCGCCCACCTCGTGGACGACCCGGCCGAGAAGGCGTCCCTTCTCAACCGCCAGGTCGGCCACTTCCAGCCCGAGGGCGGCACCACACCGGTCGCCGCGGGCGAGCCACCGAACGGACGCCTGCTGTCCGGCATCCGCGCACTACGACTCGAAGTGCGCGGCGTACGGGCCAAGTTCAAGTACGCGGGCAAACGGTCCGCCGAGGTCCAGGACCGCATCGCGACCGGGCTCGCGGCTCGGGGCGGGGTGCGGGACGACGTCGCACGGGAGCATTTGCTGCGGCGGCGGGAAAAGTGAGGAGGGGTGGGCGAGGGGGGCCGGGTGAGAAGTGGGCCTAGGCAGCGGCTTCCCGTGAGGGCAGTTGTTCCCTTTCGGGGCCGCCGGTCGCGATCGGTTCGGCGGAGTGCTTTGTGGGGGCCGAGGACTGGGCGATGAACGCGCCCAGCAGGACGACCGCTCCGCCGATGATCTGTGGCGTGGAGAGGTGTTCGCCGAGGAGCACCCAGGCCAGTACCGTCGCGATGACCGCTTCGAGGCAGGCGACGACGCCCGCGACCTGCGGCGAGAGGCGGCGGACGGAAACCACTCCGGTGACGTACGCCAGGACCGTGGCGATCAGCACGATCCAGGCGAGCAGGGCGAAGGCCGGGACCGAGGTGCCGTTCATGTGGGCGTCGCCCTTGAGGATCGACCAGTCCATGGTCCAGGGGCGGGCCACGGCGGTCAGTACGAGGGCGCCGACGAGCAGGCCGTAGGCGATCACGCCGAGCGGTTCGGGTGCCTCGGCGCCCGCGTCACTGCCCTGGTCGGACAGGACGAAGTAGCCGACCTGGCAGCAGGCCGCACCGAGCGCGAGCAGCAGTCCGACGGCGTCGAAGCTCAGGCCCGACCACACCTCGACGACGCAGGCGAGTCCGCCGGCCGCGAGGACCACGCCGAGCGCGGCGGCGCGGGTGACCGGACGCCGCTGCACGAACCGGACCCAGCCGAGCACGAGGGCGGGTGCGAGGTACTCGACGAGCAGGGCGACACCGACGGGTATGCGGGAGATCGCGGCGAAGTAGCAGGCCTGGACGCCGGCGACGGCGAGCAGTCCGAAGCCGAGGAGCAGTGCGGGGCGGCGGCGTACGAGCGCGCGGTGGCGCAGGGCGAGCGGCAGCATCACCAGGGCGGCGCCGGCCACCCG
>NZ_JAWOAI010000789.1:0-3313 GCF_033194735.1 Streptomyces sp. W16 | reverse complement strand
ACGGCCTCGCGCAGCGCGTCGATGAGGGCGGCCCGTCGGCCACCACCGCCCGACAGCTCCAGATGCAGATCGGCCCCGATCCGCTCCGCGGAATTGACCCACGATTTCGCCATGGAAATGCACCCTACAGGGGGTCTTTCCGGCTCGTAGATTTGTCACATGACGACGAACACGAGCACAAAGACGGACACGAACACCCAGGTCACCGCCCCGGTGACCCGCATCGACCTCGCCCGCTCCGCCCCGAAGGTCTTCCGTGCCCTCATCGGCTTCGACGCCGCCGCCCGCGAGGGTCTCGACCCGGCCCTGGTCGAGCTGATCCAGATCCGCGCCTCGCACCTCAACCACTGCGCGTACTGCCTCCACATGCACACGAACGACGCCCGCAAGGCCGGCGAGAGCGAGGACCGGCTGCACATGGTCGCCGTCTGGCGCGAGGCCCGGCACTTCTTCACCGAGCGCGAACAGGCGGCCCTCGCCCTCACGGAGTCGGTGACCCTGGTGGCCGACGGCGGTGTCCCGGACGACGTCTACGCGCAGGCAGCCGCGCATTTCGACGAGCGGGAACTGGCCCACGTCCTGTCCCTGATCCTCACGATCAACACCTGGAACCGGGTGGCCCTGTCGACCGCGAAGGTGGCGGGCGCTGACCAGCGACGCTGACGCGGGCCGTCACACCGTCATCGGCCGGTCGTACGGCCCGATCGGCGCCGGCAACTGTGAACTCCCCGTCAGATAGCGGTCGACGGCCGCCGCCACCGCCCGCCCCTCCGCGATCGCCCACACGATCAGCGACTGGCCCCGGGCGGCGTCCCCCGCGACGAACACGCCCCGCGCGCTCGTCGCGAAGTCCGCGTCGCGGGTGATCGTGCCGCGCGGTGCCATCGCCAGCCTCAGCTGATCGATGAGCCCGTCCGCCCGGTCGGGCCCGGAGAACCCCAGGGCGAGCAGCACGAGATCGGCGGGCAGGCTGCGTCCGGAACCTTCCAACGGGCGCCGCTCCGCGTCCACTTCGACCAGGTGCAAGGACCGCACCCGCC
Organism: Streptomyces sp. W16; assembly: GCF_033194735.1. Classification (NCBI taxonomy): domain Bacteria; kingdom Bacillati; phylum Actinomycetota; class Actinomycetes; order Kitasatosporales; family Streptomycetaceae; genus Streptomyces; species Streptomyces sp. W16. Next base: position 2,273 of record NZ_JAWOAI010000789.1, on the reverse strand, counting down.
CGTCCGCGTCCCCCTCGAAGCGGAGGGTCGACGCCGCGAACAGCCGCGCGTCCGCGTCTGCCGCGGGCGCCGTCTCCAGCTCCCGCGCCTCCTCGTGCGCAGCCGACAGCCGGTAGATCTTCGGATACGTCGGCCAGGGCTCCGCGTCCTCGTCGCGCTCGGCGTCCGGCTGGGCGTAGATGTCCAACTGGGTGACGGACGCGGCCCCTTCACGCACCGCGGTGCCAAGACAGTCGGCCCCCGTGTCGCCGCCGCCGACGATGACGACATGCTTCCCGGCGGCGGACATCGGGGACTCGGCCAAGTCCCCCTCACACACCCGGTTGGCCAGCGGCAGATACTCCATCGCTTGGTGGATGCCGGTCAACTCCCGTCCCGGCACGTCGAGTTCACGCCACGCCGTCGCTCCCGTGGCGATCACCACCGCGTCGTAGCGTGCCCGCAGTCCGGCCGCTCCGACATCCCGCCCGACCGTCGTGGACGTACGGAACTTGGTGCCCTCGGCCCGCATCTGCTCCAGCCGTCGTTCCAGATGCCGCTTCTCCATCTTGAACTCGGGGATGCCGTACCGCATCAGCCCGCCGAGCCGGTCGTCCCGCTCGTACACGGCGACCGTGTGCCCGGCGCGCGTCAACTGCTGTGCCGCGGCAAGGCCGGTGGGCCCGGAGCCGATCACCGCGACGGTCCGCCCGGACAACCGGTCCGGCGGTCTGGGTGGCGTGAAACCGTCGGTCCACGCGCGGTCGGCGATGGCCACCTCGACGTTCTTGATGGTGACCGCGGGCTGGTTGATGGCGAGCACACAGCCGGCCTCGCACGGCGCCGGACACAACCGCCCGGTGAATTCGGGGAAGTTGTTGGTGGCGTGCAGCCGGTCGGCAGCCGCCCGCCAGTCCTCCCGGCTGACCAGATCGTTCCACTCGGGGATCAGGTTGCCGAGCGGACAGGCGTCGTGGCAGAACGGGATGCCGCAGTCCATGCAGCGGTCGGCCTGTCTGCTCACGATCGGCAGCAGCGCGCCCGGGACATACACCTCGTCCCAGTCCCGCACCCGCTCCTCGACGGGCCTGCGGGGCCACTCCTGGCGCGGAGTGGTCATAAAACCCTTGGGATCGGCCATGGCGGTTTTCCTCGCGTCCGCATACGACAGGCCGTGCGTCATCGAGCGGCACTCTTTCAGCCACGATAAGGCCCCCCGGCCGAGCGCGCAGAGTGGGCGAGACCGCTTTCTCAAGGGGTTTTCCGCACGCTCCCGCCGCCCCTCCCTGTCGCTCCTCAGCCCGCACTCAGTTGATCTCCGGGGTTCGCTCAGGTGAGGGCCAGCATGTAGACCAGCGCGGCGCCGGCCGAGGCTATCGCGCGGACGTGGTTCCACATCGTCCACTCGCGTACGTACGACGGCCAGTACGCGGCGGCCTCCGGGGTCCCCGGGTCCAGCTTCAGCAGGGCGTCGTTGCGGGGCACGTTCGCGACGAGGGTCAGTCCGAACGACCCGAACAGATACAGCGCGCTGCCCAACAGCAACTCCACGGTGCCCTGGTCCGGCAACAGCACGAACGTCACCACCGCGATCACCGCGCACACCAGCGCCGAACCGGCGAACACGAGCATGAAGGCCGGGGTCATCGCCGCCGTGTTGATCGCGTTCATCGCGGCGACGCCCTGCGCGGGCGGCAACTCGGCCAGCCCGCGCATGACCAGCACGGAGAAGGCACAGAACACGCCCGCCATCACCCCGGTCGCGAGCACCCCCAGAACCGTCAGCGCGAAATACGGTTCACCGATCATGCCGACACCAACTCCCGCCCGTAGAGCCGAGATCCTGCCCACCACCAACCATCCCGACAAGTCGAACCCATCCCCGCCCGGACAACCATGGCCGAGAATCGCCGGACCATACGCGAACGTCCACAACGCCGCCCGCCCGCCAACCCCGGCGGCCGGCACCGGCGGACGTCATGCCGGGACATCCCGCCAGTCCCGCAGCACCCGTTCCACCCCCGCCGTGATCCGCCGCCGCGCTTCATGTCGTGGCACCCCACTCATCAGCAACTGGTCGTAGGGCGTGTCCACATGCCGTACGGATGCCGCCACCGCCGAGACCACCGAGCCCCCGGACAACGCCTGTCCCGCCGCGCTCCGCCCCACCCGCCCGCTGCCCCGCACCGAGGCGTGCGCGGCGATCGTCCGGGCCCGCTCCTCCGGGCAGCCGGGGAACAGCCGTCGTATCTCGGCCGCGAACGTCTCCGTGAACCGCACGTCCTCCACGGCCC
>NZ_JAWOAI010000788.1:0-3321 GCF_033194735.1 Streptomyces sp. W16 | reverse complement strand
GCCGTACGCGGCGACGGCCACCGCGGCTTCCGTCAGCGCCCCCTCGGTCCTGGCGTCGAGCACCAGGTCCCAGCCCCGCGCGGCCAGCGCCTCGGCGAGCGCCCGCCCCAGCCCCTTCGACGCCCCCGTGATGATCGCTACCGACATGACACACGTCCCCTCGTCCACTACGCCCCCGTCGGCGTGCCCCCAACGTAGGAACGGGACCACCCCCGCCGCGTCGGACGCGGGCCGCAGTCCACCGGGGCCCTTCGCCCTAGGCCTTCCGGACCAGACGACGGCCGTCACCAGCCCGATCCGCGTTGTCACACCCCGCCGGTACCGTGAGGACATGAGTCAAGGTCCACGGTCTGGCCTCGCGGCGGTGAGCTCCGCACTGCTGGCCATGAGCAGGCACCTGGAGGTGCGCGACGTCCTCAAGACGATCGTCGCCTCGGCCCGCGAGCTGCTCGACGCGCAGTACGCAGCGCTCGGCGTCCCCGACGACCACGGCGGCTTCGCCCAGTTCGTGGTCGACGGCGTCAGCGACGCCCAGTGGAAGGCCATCGGCCCGCTCCCGCGCCAGCACGGCATCCTCGCCGCGATGCTGCACGAGGCCAAGGCCGAGCGCCTCGCGGACGTGCGCAAGGACCCGCGCTTCGAGGGCTGGCCCGCGGCCCACCCCGACATGTCCGACTTCCTCGGCCTGCCCATCCGCGACGACGACGAGGTCATCGGCGCCCTGTTCCTCGCCAACAAGAACTGCCCCAAGAGGGACGGCAGTTGCGGCTTCACCGAGGAGGACGAGGAACTGCTCTCCATCCTCGCCCAGCACGCCGCCATCGCCCTCACCAACGCCCGCCTCTACGAGCGCAGCCGCGAGCTGACCATCGTCGAGGAGCGCTCCCGGCTCGCCCACGAACTGCACGACGCGGTCGCCCAGAAGCTGTTCTCCCTCCGCCTCACCGCACAGGCCGCCGCCACCCTCGTCGACCGCGACCCCTCCCGCGCCAAGGGCGAACTCCAGCAGGTCGCCGCGCTCGCCGCAGAGGCCGCCGACGAACTGCGCGCCGCAGTCGTCGAGTTGCGCCCCGCCGCCCTCGACGAGGACGGACTGAGCGCCACCCTGCGCACCCAGATCCAGGTCCTCGACCGCGCCCACACCGCACGCGTGACCTTCACCGGCCGAGGCTTCCGCGCCCTGCCCGCCGCCCAGGAGGAGGCCATGCTCCGCGTCGCCCAGGAGGCCCTGCACAACGCGCTGCGGCACTCCGGCGCGGACCATGTCGCCGTGACCCTGGAGCGAAGCGGCTGCGGCGCGGTCCTGCGGATCACCGACGACGGCCGCGGCTTCGAACCCCAGTCGATCCGCCGCGCGGGACGCCACCTCGGCCTGGTCTCCATGCGGGACCGGACCAACGGCGTCGGCGGCACGCTCACCGTGGAATCGGCGCCCGGAAAGGGCACCACGATCGAGATGGAGGTCCCCGGTGGCTGACCCAATCAAGGTGCTGATCGTCGACGACCACCAGGTCGTCCGCCGGGGCCTGCGCACCTTCCTGGAGGTGCAGGACGACATCGAGGTCGTCGGCGAGGCGGCCGACGGCGCCGAAGGGGTCGCCCGCACCGAGGAGTTGAAGCCCGACGTCGTCCTCATGGACGTCAAGATGCCGGGCATGGACGGCATCGAGGCGCTGCGCAAGCTCCGCGAACTCGATCACCCCGCGCGCGTGCTGATCGTCACCAGCTTCACCGAACAGCGCACGGTGATCCCGGCGTTGCGCGCGGGCGCCGCCGGTTACGTCTACAAGGACGTGGACCCGGACGCCCTGGCCGGCGCCATCCGCTCCGTCCACGCCGGCCACATCCTGCTCCAACCCGAGGTCGCGGGCGTCCTCTTGTCCCAGGAGGAGTCCAACTCGGGCCAGGGGAGAGGTGGTTCACTCACGGAAAGGGAGCGCGAGGTGCTCGGCCTCATCGCCGACGGCCGCTCCAACCGCGAGATAGCCCGCGCCCTGGTCCTCTCCGAGAAGACGGTCAAGACCCACGTCTCGAACATCCTGATGAAACTCGACCTGGCGGACCGCACCCAGGCCGCCCTGTTCGCCGTACGTCACGGTCTGACGAGGTGAGAAGGGATACGGCGGCAACACGGAGCGTCCCGTTCCGGACCGAGATTCATACCGTCGTGGGAATGTCCCCCGGATGGCGCATCCTTCGTGGATCTCCGCCGTTCTCCAGTGCGTGCCGCGGCGCCTGCCGCGGTGATCGCTAGGAGGGCTCAGAAGTGAAGAACCTGAAGAAGGCAGCGGCCGTGACGATGGTGGCCGGCGGGCTGGTCGCCGCCGGTGCCGGGCTGGCCTCCGCCGACGGCCTGGCGAACGGCCAGGCCGTCGGTTCGCCCGGCGTCGGCTCGGGCAACGTCGTCCAGGTCCCGGTGCACGTCCCGGTGAACGCGGTCGGCAACAGCGTCAACGTCATCGGCGTCCTGAACCCCGCATTCGGCAACCTGGGCGTCAACCACTGACGCACGTCGCTCCGCGACAGTGACCTCCGGCCTCCCGGGCGCTCCCGGGAGGCCGGTCTGCTCGTCACCTCGTCGGTTTGTCCCGCCAATGATCCGAACGGGCAGTCAAACGCGCATTTCCGTGCCGTTTTCGGTACCCCCCGCGTTGATCAGCGCACGACCCGCGGCCGGGTCGGTCACGCAATCGCAGGAGGAACGCTTCCCATGAACATCGCCAAGAAGGCCGCCGTGGCCCTCACCGTCGCCGGTATCGCCGCCGGCGCCTCCGCCGGTGCCGCTTTCGCCGACGCGGGTGCCGACGGCGCGGCCGTGAAGTCGCCGGGTGTCGGTTCGGGCAACGTCGTCCAGGTCCCGGTGCACGTCCCCGTCAACGTCGTCGGTGACAGCGTCAACGTCATCGGCCTGCTGAACCCCACGTTCGGCAACAAGGGCATCAACGACTGACGCCCACAGCACTGAAGAGGGGCCCCACGAGTCAACGACGACTCGCGGGGCCCTTCTTCTTGGAGCACAGGCCTGCAAAATCAGCCCGTCCGGCGTTTGAGGACGAGGCCCCTTCAGGGCCGAAGCGGGGGCCTGGGGGCGGCAGCCCCCAGAGACGCCCACACCAACACCGGGCAACCAGCGCAACGGAACATTCAGCGCACCCCCTTCTCCCGCTCCTCCACAACGGAGTTGTACGCCGCGACCTGCGCCCGCCGAGCCGTCCGCTCCACCGGCCGCAACGCCTCCGCCCGCACCGCCATCTCGGACGCGCTCACCGCACCCCCGTGCCCGCTCTCGGAGGCCAGGGACACCAGCAACCCCACCCGCTG
>NZ_JAWOAI010000787.1:0-3325 GCF_033194735.1 Streptomyces sp. W16 | reverse complement strand
GGCCGGTGGGGTGATCACCATCGGCATGGTCTTCGCGCTGCAGATCCGGCGTACGACACGGGAGCTGGTCCTCGCAGGGTTGTTCTCGGCGCTGATCGCCTTCCTGCTGTTCCTGATCTGGGACTTCGACGCGCCCTACAGCCGTGGCATCACGGCGTCGGCGCAGCCGTTCCTGAATCTCTTCCCGCACATCAAGGACTGACGGCCCCTCACCGGAGCCGGCCACCGCGGCCACCCGCCGGGGGACGTCCGCCACGCCGCGGCCGTCCCCCGGTCGCAGGAACGGCGTCCCCTGTGCGGCCCACACGGTTGCCCCATTCGCGCGACTGGGATCGCGGGAGCGCACACATGTTCCTAGCGTTTCGGACATCGAGGTGCATTTACGGCGCCAGCGGAAAAGGTCCGCGGCTGCTCCTCGGGGACCCGGAGGAACCACCATGCGCGCGATACGCGTCGCCTCGGCCGCACTGCTGGGCATCAGCGCCCTCGCCCTCTCGGCGCCGGCCGCCGTCGCGAAGGGCGACGGCAACCACAACATCACGCCGTTCGGCTTCAGCGTCCTGCCCTCGACGATCGCGGCGGGCGGCCAGGTGACCCTGCAGCTCGACCGTGACAGCGGCGGCTGCAAGGGCTCCGCCACGGTCTCCTCCGGGGTCTTCGACACCGTCCGGATCTCGCCGGGCCAGTCCTCGGCGACGGCGATGGTCGACTGGGACGCCAGGCCGGGCGCGGTGTACCAGGTGACGTTCACGTGCAACGGCGAGAGCGGCTCCACGGGTCTGACCATCGCCTCCGGCCGCACGAACAACAACATCCAGCCGCTCCAGCCGGCGCAGCAGATGCCCCGAGGGGTTCGGGCCGGTGAGGGCGGCAGCATCGCCGGTTTCGACCTCAAGGAGCTCGGCATCGGCGCGGCTCTCATCGCGGGTTCGGTGGGGGCGGCGTACCACTTCTCGCGTCGCCGTACCGGAGAGGACGGCGCCTGACCGCTCCACCACCCGCACAGGCCTTCGCCCCGGAACCCGAAAGGGTCCGGGGCGAAGGCCTGTTCCGTGCGCCACGACCTCCGAAGGGGGAGAAGGTCAGATGGCGCGCTCGCTGCGGCGGCGCATCCAGAACACCCCGCCGCCCACGACGGCCGCGGCGACCAGGCCGCCGCCGATCGCCATGTCGGTCGGGGTCGCCCCGCTGGCGCTGCTGCCGCCGAGACCGCCGCGGACACCGCCGATGACGGTGTAGGCGGAGTCCCGGGTCAGCACGGAACCGTTCCGGCAGCGCACGGTGATGCTGTACGGGCCGGGACCGGCGTTTCTGCTGATCCGCGCCGTTCCGGTGGCGGTCTGGCCGGCACCGCCGACGAGTGAGGACAGGTTCGCGGGGCGTTCGAAGCCCGGCGAGTTGGCGGTGGCGCCGGTGAAGCAGCCGTCGACCGTGACGGTCAGCTGGCCGCCGCGGGCGATCACGCTGGGCAGGGCGACGATGTTGCTGGGGCTCTCCCCCATGCCGTCCGCGAGGGCCGCCGGGGCGGCGAGCCCCAGGACGGCAACCGCGGCACCGGCGGCAGCCAGGGCACGAGTTGTACGCATGTCATCCTCCGCGGAAGGCGCCCCGGGACCCGTCCCCGGTCGATCGGCGAGAAAACGCCTCCCAGACGCACCCTCAGATGCCTTGCACGCGCCCGCATTTCGGGAATGGTCCGTCCTGGTGAGAGGACACGCCGAGGGAGAACCGGACAATCGGATATTGCCGCAGGTCACGGACCGTCAGAAAATTCCTGCTGACCCCTCCTCATATGGCGCACATAAGGATGTCCGGGCCACCCGTTCGCGCCTGCCCCGTCGCCGGTTCCGCATTCGGGACTTAGCGTTCTCGTATGCGCGATTGACGTGGCGACGGCCGCGTCGAGAGGGGATGGCGAATGTCTGCGTCCGAGCTGTCCGAGCTTGCCGAAGAGGAGGAGCGGCAGAAGAAGCGCGCCCCGTGGGGAGTGATAGCGCTTGTTCTGCTGACCGGTCTCGCGCTCATTCGGAATGGTTCGGGAGAGTTCGATGTGGGGCCGCCGCAGCCGGCGTCGGCGGCTGCCGCCGACAGCCGGACCGGCATCGGCACCTTCGGCAAGGCCCCGGCCCCGCTCCCGTACTCCGTCGCCGACCGGGTCAGGATTCCAGCGATCCGGGTCGACGCCCCGGTCATGCCGGTGGGCCTGGACGCGGACGGCTGGGTCGGCGCTCCGCCGCCGGAGGACCCGAACCTGGCGGGCTGGTTCACCGGGGCCGTCTCCCCCGGCGAGAAGGGCACTGCGGTCGTCGTCGGCCATGTCGACAACAAAATGGGCCCCGCCGTGTTCTACGGACTCGGGGCCCTCAAGAAGGGAAATCGCATCGAGGTCGAGCGCAAGGACGGAAAGACGGCCGTATTCGAGATCTACGGCATCGAGGTCTTCGAGAAGAGCAACTTCCCCGGCGACCGCGTCTACGCCTCCAAGGGAACTCCGGAACTGCGCGTCATCACGTGCGGGGGCGGTTTCTCCAAACAGAACGGCTACGACGGGAACGTCGTCGTCTTCGCCCGCCTGGTCGAGGTCCGCTGAGCGTTTCCCCGGCCGGGCGGGCGAAAGCCCGTCAGGTGGTGGTGCGGCGGCGCGGCAGCGTCATGTGATAGCCGGAGTCGAGCAGGTGCGGCAGGTATTCGCGCAGCGCCTTCACACTCTGGGTTCGGTCGCCCCCGGCGTCGTGCGAGAGCACCACGACGCCGGGGGCGGCGCCGTCCTCGACCGCGTTGACGATGTGGCGGACGCCGGGGGTGTCCCAGTCGAGGGTGTCGACGGTCCACGCGAGGGGTTCCATGCCCAGCTCGGAGCCGAGTTGGAAGGCGGCCCGGTTCCAGGCGCCGTAGGGCGCGCGGAACCACCTCGGGCGTTCCCCGTAGGCGTCCTCGATGACATCGCTGGTGCGTTCCATCTCGGAGCGGATCTGACCGCGGGTCAGCTTGGTCAGCAGAGGGTGGGACCAGGTGTGGTTGCCGACGACGTGGCCCTCGTCGGACATCCGCGCCAGCAGGTCGCGGTTCCAGTCGGCCATCTCGCCGCACACGAAGAACGTGGCGCGGACGTCGTACTCGGCGAGGGTGTCCAGGATGTGCGGGGTGTAGCGGGGGTCGGGTCCGTCGTCGAAGGTGAGCACCATGGTGTTGCCGCGTCCGGACATGCGCAGGAAGGGTTCGTGCCGTACCGGGACATGGGCGGGGGCGGCGTGGGGTGCGCCGTAGCCGGCCACGGGCTGGAGGCGGTAGGAGGAGGGCTTGCGCGCGAGGCGCGGTGGGGGCC
>NZ_JAWOAI010000786.1:0-3365 GCF_033194735.1 Streptomyces sp. W16 | reverse complement strand
GAGCCAGGCGGCGATGGCGTGCGGCCAGGCCTCGCGGTCGCCGACCGGGTCGCCGCTGGCGAGACAGACGCCGGCCTCGACGCGGTAGGTGACGGCGGCCTTGCCGGTGGGTGAGAAGACGACGGCCTTGTCGCGCCGGGTGGCGAAGTAGCCGAGGGAGTCCTGGCCGCCGTAGGCCTTCAGGAGGGCGCGGATGCGGGCCTCCTCGTCGCCGTGCAGGGCCGCTTCGAGGCGTTGGGAGCGGAAGAGGACGGTGGCCGCGTTGAGGAGGGCGAGCGCGCCGAACAGGCCGAGCAGGAAGAACAGGGCGCGGGGCGGGCGGCCGTCGAAGGAGCGGCCGGAGACCAGGCCGCCGCAGACCCGGTCGGCGGCCCAGCCCAGGTGCTGGCTCGTGGGGAGGGTGCCGGGGAACAGGGCGACCAGTCCCCAGCCGGCCAGGATCGCCACGGCCAGCCCGGCGAACAGGACGGCGAGGGCCCGTCGTACGGCCGCGCGGCGGGAGGCGGCGTAGAACTGCCTGCGGGCCACGATCAGCAGGACCAGCAGCAGGGCGCAGACGATCAGGGACGGGAGGGACTCGGCGTACAGGCCGAGGGCCACGCCGAGGACGTCCGTCAGGACCAGGAGGCCCAGATAGACGACGACCAGCCACCAGGCGATCTTCTTGCGGGCGGCGGTCGCGGCGGCCAGCAGGAACAGGAAGACGGCGTAGGCGAGGTTGGCGCTGACGGGGACGATGAGGAGGTCGAGGAAGCGGACCACGGGGCGCAGGACGCGGCGCAGCGGGGCGATGAAGGCCAGCAGGACGCAGAGCAGGCCGAGGGCGCCGAAGAAGGTCGCGAAGCCCTCGGGCACCCTGCTGAGGAAGCCGTGGCCGGGCGGTCGTATCGGGCCCGTGGTGTCCTTGGCCCTGGCACCCTCGACGGTGGCGGTCATGCTTCCGACTGTAGGAACAGGGCAGGCGGTGCGCCTGTCGAGCGGTCCCGGGCGGGTTCGGGACCTGCGGGTTCCGATAGCCTCACAGCCGTGACGGAACAGCACTCAACTGAGTTCGAGCGGGGCACGGACGGGCCGAAGGTCATCGTGGCGGGCGTGGACGGCTCCGAGTCCTCGTTCCGCGCCGCGGCATACGCCGCCGGGCTGGCCCGGCGCCAGCACGCACTGCTCGCCATGGTGTACGTGCAGCCGGTGCTGGCGGCGGGCGCGGCCATGGGGGCACCGGTCGCCGAGACGACCGACGAGATCGCCGAGGACCTCGTCGCCCAGATCCGGCACGAGACCGAGCGGGTGAAGGGGATATTCGACATCCGCTGGGAGTTCCACACGTTCCGCGGCGACCCCTACGGCGGCCTGGTGAAGGCCGCCGACCAGCTCAAGGCCGACGCGGTCGTCGTCGGCGCCTCCGAATCGGCCGGCCACCGGATCATCGGGTCGGTCGCGGTGCGGCTGGTGAAGGCGGGGCGCTGGCCGGTGACGGTGGTGCCGTAGGGCTCCGTCAGAGGGAGCGCAGGAACTCCCCGAGGATCGTGTTGAACTCCTCGGGCTTCTCCATGTTCGGGTAGTGGCCGACGCCCTCGATCGTCGTGGTGCGGCCGTTCGGGACCGTGTCGGCGAAGCGGTTCGCCATGGCGATGCTGTCGGGCCAGTCGAGGGCGCCGTGGATCGCGAGGACCGGAGCGTCGAGTTTCGGGACGCGCGGCCAGGGGTCGTCCAGCGGGACGTGCCAGTCCCGCTCGCCCGGTGTGTGCTTGGCGAGCGTGTGCGCGGTGAGTTCGCGCAGGCGTCGGGTGACCGACGGGTCGACCTCCTCCGTCGTGCGGTGCGGGCCCGCCACTCCCTGGGCGAACTCGTCCAGCCAGCCCGCGATGTCGCCGGCGCCCAGGAGCTGTCCGATTCGGGACTGACGCTCCAGCAGTCGTGCGTCCTTGTACTCGAACGCGCTGGTCCCGGCGCCGCTGACGACGACCGCGCGGATCAGTTCGGGGTGTTCCAGCGCGGTGTCCGTCGCGACGGCCGCGCCCATGCACAGGCCGACCAGGACCGCGGGCCCGAGGTCGAGGTGGCGCAGCAGTGCGGCGAGGTCGTCGGCCCAGCGGAACGGCCTGCTCGCGTTGGCGGAGAAGCCGTGGCCGCGGATGTCGGGGGCGATGACGCGGAAGTCGGCGGCGAGGGCCGGTATCTGGTCGTCGAAGACGCGGTGGTCGGCGAAGCCGGAGTGGAGGAGGACCACGGGGTCGCCGGTGCCCACGTCGCGGTAGGCCAGGTCCCCGTCGGCAGATGCGAAGAAGCTCAGTTCCGAAGCAAGTTCCGAAGCAGCTGTCATGACAACCAAGGTGTCATCTTGAGAGTTGGTTTGGCAACCCAGGTGTCATGATGAGCCCGTGAACGACTCCACTCCCCTCTCCCCCGACGAACTCGGCCACCGCCTCACCGAGGTGTTCGACCTGGTGGGCCCGCTCTACCGGCGCGCCCTGCGCAAGGTCGAGCAGGGCGAACCGGTCGAGGGGGTCTCCGTCGGTGTACGCGCCGTACTGGATCTACTGCGGCAGCACGGGCCCATGACGGTGCCTCAGATGGGCCGGGTCCAGGCCCTGAGCCGGCAGTTCGTGCAGCGCATGGCCAACGAGGCGGCGGTCCACGGCTGGGTGGAGGTCACGCCCAACCCCGCGCACCAGCGGTCCTCCCTGATCGAGCTCACGGAGGAGGGGCGGGCCGTCATCACGTCCGTCCTCGGCCGTGAGCACTCCCTGAACCGCCAGGTCGGCGGCGCCCTGACCGACGCCGAGGTCAGCGCGTGCGTGCGGGTGCTCACCGAGATCCTCAGGACCTTCGACCATGTGGACGTGGACTGACCGTCCGCTACTTCCCCATCACCAGCCCGTCCTTCGCCGCTCCCCGGCCGAGCACCACCTCGCGGATGCGGTCGCGGTCCCCGGTCAGCTCGGCGCCCTGGGCGATCGCCTGATTGACGTCGACGACCCGGCCCGCGTCGATGTCGAACAGCTGCGGGACGAACTCCGCCCTGGCCACCTCCCACCGCGCGCCGGGCCGGACAGGCGGTACGAAGGTGAAGCGGGCGATGGTGCTCGTGTTGCCGCCGGGGTCCTGGGTGCCCGCGTTGTCGTACATCTCGCCGGTGACCTGGTCGCCGAGCCCGTAGACCACCCAGGTGCCGTTGACCTTCTCGTACGCCTGCGGGGTGTGGGCGTGGGTGCCGAGGATCAGGTCGATGTCGGGGCGACCGCCGGTGCGGGCGGCGGTCAGTTCCCCTGCCAGCGCCACCTGTTGCGGGTCGGGCGCGTCCTGGCCCTGCGTGCCCCAGCGCAGCGAGACGACGACCACGTCGGCGCCCGCGCGAGATCGGG
>NZ_JAWOAI010000785.1:0-3370 GCF_033194735.1 Streptomyces sp. W16 | reverse complement strand
TGTGCGGTGCCTCGCGGACCCGCTCGGCGAGACCGACGGTGGCGCGCGGGAGGAACGTCAGTCCGATCTGGCCGTACGGCGGATCGGCCTCTACGACAGTGTGGCCCAACTGGGCGAGTCTCTCGGCGAGTTCGAGCACCCGAGCCCGTACGTCCGGTCGCAGCCGGGCGGGCAGCGCGGTGAACGGCGGCTTCAGGGAGAGCGCGATGCGCAGTCGGCCGGGGTCGCGCCCCACGGCCTCGGACATCCGCAGCGCGGGCGGCCGGTGCGGGTCCTGGGCGTGATTGCCGCTCGCCGCGTCCAGGAGCAGGGCCGCGTCCGCGACCGTACGGGCAAGGGTGCCGTTGACCGTGATGCCCTGGAAGGACTCGCCGCGCGGCCAGGTCGAGATACGTCCGCGCTGCGGCTTGACGCCGATGAGATGGGTCCAGGAGGCCGGGATGCGCACCGACCCGGCGCCGTCCGAGCCGAGCGCGGCCGGGACCAGGCCTGCGGCGACCGCCGCCGCCGAGCCGCCGGACGAACCCCCGGGTGTGTGAAGGGAGTTCCACGGATTGCGGGTCGCGCCGAACGCGGGCCCCTCGGTGAACGGCCACTGCCCGAGCTCGCAGGTGTTGGTCTTCCCGACGATGACGGCACCGGCCGCCCGCAGCCGTCGTACCGCCTCGCCGTCCTCGGCCACCGGCGGGAACTCGCCCCGGCAGCCGAACGCGGTCGGTTCGCCCGCCACGTCCGTGTCGTCCTTGACGGCGACGGGCACTCCGAGCAGCGACTTGCGGACTCCGGCGGCCAGTTCGCGGTCCGCCGCGTCGGCCTCGGCGAGCGCGGCCTCCCGCCGTACCACCCGAAAGGCGTTCAGGGAGGCCTGAGTTGCCTCGATCCGGGTCAGTGCCCGCTCGGTCAGGGTCCGTGCCGTCACCTCGCCGGCGGCCAGCGCGCGGGCGGACTCGGCGAGACCGGGGGAACGGTCGGGCGTCATGGCGGCACCTCCGGAGATCGTGGTCCACCGCACGGTAACGGCCGGGCGCCCGGCGCGGTGCGGAAGCGGCAACTTCCCGCGTGGCGTGGACGGTTGACGGTCCGCCACAGGCTCCCCACAGAGATCCTCCAGCACTGCGCAAAGCATTGACGTGTTCCTGACCCACCCCTACCTTCTGACCGAATTCACGAACTGCGTTCGACATGGCGAACGTCCGAGTCTCCGGGAGAGCCGCCCGTGACCACACGTCCCCCCACACCGTCCCGCCGCGCCCTGCTGCGCGCGATGGCCGCCCTGCCCGTCTCGGCGCTCGTCCTGGGCGAGGCCCCCGGACTGCTCGGCACGGCCCTGGCCGCCGCCCCCGCCGGCGGCTACGCCACCCGCTACACGATCGTCCCGTTCCTCAACAGCGACGACGGCACCGTCAACGTCTACCAGTCCGACGACGCCACCGACTTCCGCCTCGTCCAGGCCTCCGCCTACACCCCGCCCAGCAACCGCATCCGCGACGCCAGCGTGTTCAAGCACACCGACGGCTACTACTACCTGACGTACACCACCCACACCTGGGAGGACGTCAGCACCACCATCGGCTTCGCCCGCAGCGCCGACCGGGCCAACTGGACGTTCCTGTACGACTACACGGTCCCGATCACCAATCTGTCCCGCGCGTGGGCACCCGAGTGGTTCGTCGACAGCGACGGCAGTGTCAACGTCATCGTGTCCTGCTCCACCACCGACGACGAGTGGATCTTCACGCCGTACCGGCTGCGGGCCACCAACTCCGCGCTCACCGCCTGGAGTTCACCGGTCGCCCTGTCCGGCATCGGCTCCAACCACATCGACACGTACATCGTGCGCGTCGGCTCGACCTACCACGCCTTCACCAAGAACGAGACCGCGAAGTACATCGAGTACGCCACCGCCACCAGCCTCACCGGCCCCTACACGATCTCGAAGACCGGCGACTGGGCCGGCTGGGGCAGCTACCGCGAGGGTCCCTCGGTCGTACAACTCGACAACGGCGGCTGGCGGATCTTCTTCGACGGCTACGGCGACGGCAACTACTACTACAGCGACAGCTACGACACCTTCGCCACCTGGTCCGCGCCGACCGCGCTCACCACCCTCTCCGGCACGGCACGCCACTTCACGGTCATCAAGGAGACCGTGTCCGGCGGCCCGAGCCTCGCGACCGGCGTCACCCGCTCCTTCCAGTCCGCCAACTACACCACCCGCTACTGGCAGGAGGTGTCCTCCCTGCTCAACCTGCCGGTGGTGACCAGCTCCAGCACCACCGCCCTGAAGCAGGCGTCCACGTTCACCGTCGTCGCCGGGCTCGCCGACGCGACCGGGTTCTCCTTCCGGGACAGCGCGGGCAACTACCTGCGCCACTACGACTTCCGGGGCCGTTTCGACGCAGGCGACGGCACGACGGCGTTCGCGAAGGACGCCACGTTCTACGCCCGGACCGGCGCCACCACCGGCTCGCTCCGCTTCGAGTCGTACAACTACCCCGGCTACTACCTGCGCCACTACAACTACCAACTACGGGTGGACCCGACCGACGGCACGGACCTCTTCCGTACCGACAGCTCGTTCGTGCCGGTGACGGCCTGGGCCTGAGCGCGGGCCGGGCCGGGCTCAGTCGGTGAGGCCCAGTGCCCCCGCCGCCTGGATCGCCAGCCAGACCTCGGCCAGCGCCCCCGTCGACGTCAGGTCGCGGTGGGTGAGGGTGCCGAAGCGGCGCAGCCGGTAGGCGAGGGTGTTCGGATGGATGTGCAGGGCCGCCGCGGCCGTGTCGGTGCGGCGGTCCCGCTCCATCCAGGTGCGGGCGGAGACCAGCAGCTGCGAGTCGTGGGCCTCGTCGTAGCGCAGGACCTCGCCGAGCACGTGCTCGACCAGTGCCGTCAGGACGGCCGGGTCGTCGGGCAGCCAGCGGCCGGTCGCGTCGTCGCCGTAGCGGACGACGGGACGGCCCGACTCCATCGCCTTGGAGACCGCCCAGAGCGCCTCGCGCTGGGCGACCCGCAACGCAGCGCCCGGCAGGAAGGGGCGGCTCATCCCGGCCGCCACGCCCGGGAGTTCGCCGATGGCCACGGTCAGCTCCGGCGCGCCCAGGACATAGCGGTCCTCGCCCCGGGTGAGCAGCAGGTGGGGGTGGTCCTCCAGACAGCGCAGCAACGCCTCGTCGGTGGTGTGGCGCACCACGAGGAGCACGGTGTCGCCGTCGATCGCGTGCCGGGCGAGCCTGCGGCGCGCCGCCTCCGGGTCGAGGACCTCCTGCAGCAGTTCGGCCAGGGTCTCCGCGCCCTCGCGGCGCAGCGTCTCGCGTTCGTTGCGCACCATCGCGAGCCGCAGCGCCGCCACGGTGGCGATGTGCTGGGCGAC
>NZ_JAWOAI010000784.1:0-3379 GCF_033194735.1 Streptomyces sp. W16 | reverse complement strand
GGCACGCGGCACCGCGCAACGCCGTCCGTCGTCCGTACGACGCCCCGGCCAGACGACGCCCCAGTCCGTACGGCCGTTGCCGAACCCCCGGCTCACCGGGCTCGGCGGCGGTCTGTTCTGCACGGCCGTGATGGTCGCCCTCGGGTGCCTCGACCAGCTGCTGTTCGGGGCGTCGCTGACCGTGTACGGCGTGCTGTTCCTGCCGGTGTGCGTGCTGACGGCGGTCTGGATCCGGCGGGGGGACCTGCTGATCGCGCCGGTCGTCGTGCCGATCGCCTTCGCCGTGGGCCTGTTCCCGGTGGCCGACGGCAGCGGCGGCCTGGGCAACCGCCTGATGGGCCTGGTCACCGGCCTCGCCACCCAGGCCGGCTGGCTCTACGGCGGAACGCTCGTCGCGGGCCTCATCGCGACGATCCGCAGAATCCAACTGGTGAACCGGCGCCGACGGGGGTGAGGGCTGGGGGTAGGTCCTCCTAGTCGTCCCCCGCCGCGTGCATCGCCGCCCCCACGATCCCCGCGTTGTTCTGCAACTGCGCCGGGACGATCTCGGCCTTGATGCCCTCGATGAAGTGCAGGAACTTGTCGGCCTTGCGGCTGACTCCGCCGCCGATGATGAACAGCTCGGGCGAGAACAGCATCTCGACGTGGGCGAGGTACTTCTGGACGCGGCCGGCCCAGTGCTCCCACGTCAGCTCGCCGTCCTCCTTGGCCTTGCTGGACGCCTTCTTCTCGGCGTCGTGGCCGTTCAGCTCAAGGTGGCCCAGCTCCGTGTTGGGAACCAGGACGCCGTTGACGAACAGGGCGCTGCCGATGCCCGTGCCGAAGGTCAGCAGGATCACCGTGCCCTTGCGGTCCTGGCCGGCGCCGAAGTGCATCTCGGCGACGCCCGCCGCGTCCGCGTCGTTGACGACGGTCACCGGGAGGCCGCCCAGCCTGTCGCTGAACAGCGCGCCCGCGTCCGTGTCGATCCAGCTCTTGTCGACGTTCGCCGCCGTACGGATCGTGGCACCGCCGGTGACCACGCCCGGAAATGTGAGCCCGACCGGTCCCGTCCAGCCGAAGTGGTCGACGACTTCCTTCACGCCGTCGGCCACCCCGTCCGGCGTCGCCGGGTGCGGGGTCAGCACTTTGCACCGCTCTTGGGTCAATTCGCCCTTGTCCAGGTCCACAGGGGCGCCCTTGATCCCGGATCCACCGATGTCCACGCCGAAGATCTGCATGGATCCACGCTACGACGAACGACTGACAGTCACTGCCCGGAGGGTGCCGTACGGTCCGGGCCGGTGCGCTCGGCGACCAGTGCCGCCGCCTCTTCGCGCAGGTCACGGCGGAGTTCCTTGGGCAGCGAGAACGTGATGGACTCCTCGGCCGCCTTGACCAGCTCGACGTCCTCGTAGCCGCGCGCGGACAGCCATTCCAACACCTGTTCGACCAGGATCTCCGGCACGGAGGCGCCCGAGGTCACGCCGACCGTGGTCACGCCCTCCAGCCAGGCCTCCTCGATCTCGTCGGCGAAGTCCACGAGGTACGCCGCGTCGGCGCCGGAAAGCTTGGCGACCTCGACGAGCCGAATCGAGTTGGAGGAGTTCTTCGAGCCGACCACGATCACCAGGTCGGCCTCCTCGCCCATCTGCTTCACGGCGAGCTGACGGTTCTGCGTGGCGTAGCAGATGTCGTCGCTGGGCGGGGAGATGAGCTGCGGGAACTTCTCCTTCAGGGCGTCGACGGTCTCCATGGTCTCGTCCACGGAGAGGGTCGTCTGGGAGAGCCAGACCACCCTGGAGGGGTCGCGCACCTCGACCTTGGAGACGTCGGACGGGCCGTCGACCAGGGTGATGTGGTCGGGAGCCTCGCCGGAGGTGCCGATGACCTCCTCGTGGCCCTCGTGCCCGATGAGGAGGATGTCGAAGTCCTCGTTCGCGAAACGGACGGCTTCCTTGTGGACCTTGGTCACCAGGGGGCAGGTCGCGTCGATGGTGGCGAGCCGGCCCTGCTTGGCCTCGTCGTGGACGACGGGCGCGACGCCGTGCGCGGAGAACATCACGATGTTCCCCTCGGGGACCTCCTCGGTCCGCTCGACGAAGACGGCGCCCTTCTTCTCCAGGGTCTGGACGACGTACTTGTTGTGCACGATCTCGTGCCGGACATAGATCGGAGCCCCGTACTGCTCCAGGGCTTTCTCGACGGCGATCACGGCGCGGTCCACACCCGCGCAGTAGCCCCGGGGGGCGGCGAGCAGGACACGGCGGCCAGACGAAGCAGTCATGCGTCCCATCGTAAGGCCGCGCTCGACGGGTCAAAGATCGCGCCGTTGGAGAGACTGGCGGTGGAGGGGGAGGGGTGGGGCCGGGCACGACGTACGGGAGACGCCAGATGACGGACACAGGCATGGGTACGGATACGCCGACCACAGCCGGCGAGGGGCCTCAGCTGCGGCGCAGCCTCGGTTTCCGTGATCTCGTCGTCTACGGGCTGCTGTTCATCGCCCCCATGGCGCCGGTCGGCGTGTTCGGCACGCTGGACGCCAAGTCGCACGGCGCGGTCGCGCTGGTCTACGTCGTGGCGACCGTCGCGATGGCGTTCACCGCTTTCAGCTACGCGCAGATGGTGCGGGTCGTCCCCCAGGCGGGCTCGGTGTTCGCCTACGCGCGCGTGGCGCTCGGCAGGGAGGCCGGGTTCATCGCCGGCTGGATGGCGATGCTGGACTACGTCCTGATCCCCGCGGTCGCCTATCTCTTCTCCGGGATCGCCATGAACGCGCTGGTCCCGGACGTCTCCCGGTGGGTGTGGACCGCACTGGCGGTCGTCCTCACGACCTGCCTCAACCTCTGGGGGGTGCGGGCCGCCGCGCGCGTGGGCTTCCTGGTCCTCGCGATGGAGATCGTCGTCCTCGTCGTCTTCGTCGTGTCGGCGATCGTCGTCCTCGCGCGCGACGGCGCCGAACGAGGCTGGCTGTCACCACTCTCCGGAGACGGCACACAGGGCGCGTTCGCCCTGTCGGCGGTGATCGGCGCGGTCTCCGTCGCCGTGCTCTCCTACCTGGGCTTCGACGCGGTCGCCACCTTCGCGGAGGAGGTCACCGGCGGCTCCGAGAAGGTCGCCAGGGCACTGCTGTTCTGCCTCGCCCTGGCCGGTGTGCTGTTCATCGCCCAGACGTACCTGGTCGCCCTCCTGGAGCCGACGACATCCGCACAGCTCGCCGCCGACGCCGGGAAGCAGGGATCGGCGTTCTACGACGCGGTCGACGTGTCGGTGGGGAACTGGCTGCACAACCTGGTGGCCGTCAGCAAGGCGATCGGCGCGGCCTTCGCGGCGCTCGTCGGGCAGGCCGCGGCAGGGCGCCTGGTGTTCGCGATGGCCCGCGACCGACGGCTGCCGC
>NZ_JAWOAI010000783.1:0-3396 GCF_033194735.1 Streptomyces sp. W16 | reverse complement strand
CCGTGTCCGCGCCGACGATCGAGCCGACGTCCCGCCACTCCAGCCCGGCGTCGGCGAGCGCCGCCCGGGCCGCCGCCGTCCCGTACTCGACGAAGCCGCGCCCCCACTTGCCCCAGGGGTGCATGCCCGCGCCGAGCACCGCCACATCCGCCGTCATGCCGTCACCCCCGTAGGCCGCCAGTGCCAGGTCGTCCAGGTCGTCTCCGCGTCCTCGCTGAGCACACCGGGGACGACCTCCACCTCCATGCCCACCGTCAGATCGGCGACGGTGATCCCGGGAACCGCCTGTCCCAGCACCACGATCCGCTCGGACTCCAGCTCCACAGCGATCAACGCGTACGGTTCCCACGGAAGTTCCGGATCGCTCACATACGGTGACGGTGGCCGGTACTGGCTGTCCGTGTAGGACCAGACACGGCCGCGCCGCGACAGCGGGACCTCCTCCAGGTCGCCGCCCGGGCAGGCCGGATTGCGGCAATGGCCGTCCTCACGCGGGAAGAAGACCGAGGCGCACGCGGAACAGCGCGTGCCGAGCAGGCGGAAGCCGTCCCCCTCCCCGGTGAACCAATCGGTGACCACAGGTGTGCGTGTCCGCGACAACGTCCCTCCACGGCACTGGATCTGACGGAACGTCAGAAGTGTGCCACGGGCAACGGAAAATGAGCAGGGCGTTTCGGTGAACCATGGAGCCTCTTACGGCGTCGTGATACCGGGAGGGACGGCCGGGGCCCACGGGGGTGGCTCCGGCCGTTTCCCGTTCACTCGCGCGGCCCCCGGAAAGACGTCCTCCGCTTGATCGGATACAGTCCGCCGGGTGTCCGAAACTCAAGGCTCCGTCCCCAACTCCGCGCCGGACTCCCACTGTTCGAGCTGTGGATCGCCCTACGGAGAGGGCGTCTCCGGCTGGCCCCGCACCTGCCCGGCCTGCGGCACGGTCGCCTACCGCAACCCGCTGCCCGTCGCCGTCGCACTCCAGCCCGTGTACGACACGAAGGGCACCGCCCTGGTCGTCATCACCCGAACCGTCGCCCCCGCGCGCGGAGGCGTCGCCCTGCCGGGCGGCTACGTAGACAACCGCGAGGACTGGCGAGCGGCCCTCGTCCGCGAACTCAGGGAGGAGACGGGCATCGACGCCGCGACCCGCGACGTACGACTCGTCGACGCCATCAGCTCGCCCGACGGCCACCTCCTGCTCTTCGGGGTCCTCCCCGAACGCCCGGTCGAAACCCTGCCCAAGTCCGTCGCCACCGACGAGACGGAGGGCTGGCACCTCCTGCGCAGGCCGGAGGAGCTCGCCTTCCCGCTCCACTCCGTGGCCGTCAGGGCCTGGTTCGAAGGCCGGTACATCTGAGGTCAGCCCTCGCCCAACCCTCGCACCCGCACCGGGTAGGACGGCGCGCTCACGCCGTCCTCCAACTCCCGCTCCACGACCACCCGCCGGCCCTCCCAGCGGGCGACGTACCGCTCGATCTCCGGTTCGTCCCAGCCGTCGCCCGCGTCCGGCACCATCAGCCCGCCCCCGGTCCGCCCACGCGCGGGCGCCCACACCTCCAGCTCAAGGCCGCCGTCCGCACCCCGCACCGGCAGAACGGCACCCGCGCGCGCGAACACCGGAATCCGCGACAACGGGGCATCGACGAGAACCTGGGCCGGCCCCTCGTACGCCTGCTCCGTCTCCGTGTCGTACCAACGCCCCCTGGGCAACTGCACCGCACGCCGGTCCGACCCCGGGTCGAGCACCGGCGCCACCAGGAGGCAGTCGCCGAGCAGGAAGGCGTCCTCGCAGTCCCGTAGCGCACGATCCTCCGGCGCACCCCACCACAGGGGCCGCACATACGGCGCCCCGGTCCGCCGCGCCAGATGCGCCAGCGTCATGAAGTACGGCAGCCGCCGCCGCCGCTCGACGAGCGCCACGCGCGCGTGCTCCAGCACCTCGGCACCGAACTCCCAGGGCTCGCGACGCCCCGCCCGCAGACTCGCGTGCGTGCGGAACAGCGGCAGATACGCGCCCAGTTGGAACCAGCGTAGATACAGCTCGGGCGACGGACTCCCGTCGAAGCCGCCGACGTCCGGACCCGAGTACGGCACCCCGCACAACCCCAGCCCCATGACCAGCGACAGCGAGGCCCGCAGTCCCGGCCAGCCGGTGGCCACATCGCCGGACCAGGTGCCCCCGTAGGCCTGCATCCCGGCCCACCCGGAGCGCGAGAAGAGGAACGGCCGCTCCTGGGGGGCAAGTTCGCGCAACGCCTCGTAGGCCGCTCTGGCCATGCACAGCGCGTACACGTTGTGCGCCTCACGATGGTCACCGCCCCGCCCCTCCAGGTCGTGCCGGGCCGAACGCGGCAGCGTCGACTCCCCGAAGGCGGCGAACGACGTCGGCTCGTTCATGTCGTGCCAGAAACCCGCGAACCCCTGCCCGAGCCGCTCCTTGTAGAGCCCGCCCCACCACTCCCGCACACGCGCGTGCGTGAAGTCCGGGAAAACCGCCTCCCCGGGCCATACGACGCCCCGCACCAGCCGCCCCGACGCGTCCCGCACGAAGGCATCCTCGGCCGTCCCGCTGTCGTAGACGGCGTTTCCGGGTTCGGCCTTCACCGCGGGGTCGACGATCGACACCAACCGGATGCCGTCCCGCCGCAAGTCCTCGGCCAGCACCGGCAGCTTCGGGAACCGCTCGTGGTCGACGGTGAACACCTGATGCTCGTCGTAGTGGTCGATGTCCAGGTGGACGGCGTCCAGCGGCAGACCGTGCTCCTGGTAGCCGGCGACGATCCGCCGCACCTCCTGCTCACTGCCGAAACCCCACCGCGCGTGATGGTGCCCCAGAGCCCACGCAGGCGGCAGCGCGGGAGCACCGGTGAGCGAGACCCAGGCGTGCAGCACGCGCGCGGGAGTGCCCACGATCACCCAACAGCGCAGCGGACCGCCGTCCATCCGCAGCTCGGACGCCCCCGCCCGGTCGTGCCCGGAACCGGCACCCTCCTCGCCCTCCCGCAGCGTCACCACGCCGTCCCAGGAGGTGTCGTGGAACACCAGATGTGTGGCCGCGTCGGCCACCACCAGCTGCACCGGCATGGTGATGTACAGCGGATCGTCACCCGGCGCGAACGCCCGCCCGGGATCGGTGTTCCACAGCCGGTACGTCCCGTCGCGCAGCCGGGGGCCCGACGCGCGCCCGCCGAGCCCGAAGAACCGGGCGTCCGCCGCCACCTCCGACCGCTGCATCCAGCGTGCCGTGCCGCCGCCCACCGGCTCCCACCAGCGCGGCGGCAGATCCCTGCGCAGCGTCACACCACCGGGCGTAAGCACCTCGACCGCGCCGTGCCTCGACACGGCGACCGTCACCCGCTCCGCCACGACCCGCCAGCCGCCGTCCTTGTCCGGCTCCAGGAC
>NZ_JAWOAI010000782.1:0-3408 GCF_033194735.1 Streptomyces sp. W16 | reverse complement strand
CTGCGCACGATCGAGAACGCGCTCGTGCTGGACCTCCTGACGGACGCCGAGGGCCGTACGGCGGGCGTGAGCCTGCACGTCATGGGCGAGGGGCAGCACGACGGTGTGGGCGCCGTGCACGCGCCCGCCGTGGTCCTCGCGACCGGCGGCATGGGGCAGGTCTTCTCGGCCACCACCAACCCGTCCGTGTCGACCGGCGACGGGGTCGCGCTCGCCCTCCGCGCGGGTGCCGAGGTCTCCGACCTGGAGTTCGTGCAGTTCCACCCCACCGTGCTCTTCCTGGGTGCGGACGCGGAGGGCCAGCAGCCCCTCGTCTCCGAGGCGGTGCGCGGCGAGGGCGCCCACCTGGTCGACGCCGACGGCGTGCGCTTCATGGTGGGCCAGCACGAACTGGCCGAGCTGGCGCCCCGGGACATCGTCGCCAAGGGCATCACGCGGCGCATGCTGGAACAGGACGCCGAGCACATGTTCCTGGACGCCCGGCACTTCGGCGCCGACATGTGGGAGCACCGCTTCCCGACGATCCTCGCCGCCTGCCGCAGCCACGGCATCGACCCGGTCACCGAGCCCGTCCCGGTCGCCCCGGCCGCCCACTACGCCTCCGGGGGCGTCCGCACCGACTCCCGAGGCCGTACGACCGTCCCGGGCCTGTACGCGTGCGGAGAGGTCGCCTGCACCGGCGTGCACGGCGCGAACCGGCTCGCCTCCAACTCCCTCCTCGAAGGCCTCGTCTACGCCGAGCGCATCGTCGCCGACATCACCGGGAACCAGGCCGAGAACGCCCTCCACGCGCGTGTGCCCGAGCCGGTCCCGCACCCCCAGAAGCCCGCGCACCCGCTGCTCGCCCCGGAGGCACGCTTCGCGATCCAGCGGATCATGACCGAGGGCGCGGGCGTCCTGCGCTCCGCCGACTCCCTCGCCAAGGCCGCCGGACAGCTCCAGCAGCTGCACACCGACGCCCGTGACGCGCTCGACGAGAACGGCAAGACCGCCGAGCCCGGCGTCGACACCTGGGAGGCCACCAACCTCCTGTGCGTCGCCCGCGTCCTGGTCACCGCAGCCGCCCGGCGCGAGGAGACCCGGGGCTGCCACTGGCGCGAGGACCATGCCGAGCGCGACGACAGCGCCTGGCGCCGCCACATCGTCGTACGGCTGAATCCGGACCGCACGTTGGCCGTACACACCACGGACACCGCAGACTTCCCCCCGACCCGGCAGCACCGTCCTCAGGAGCAGTGACAGACGTGAGCACCCACGACCTTCCCCTCGCCGACAGCGGTGGCTGCGGTGACGGCTGTGCCTGTGGCGCGGGCGCCGATCCGGAGTACCTGGAGTGCGGTCTCGACCCCGCGCTCGCCGAGCTCCTGGCCGACGCCGGACTCGACCCCCTGGAGGTCGAGGACATCGCCAATGTCGCCATCCAGGAGGACCTGGCCGGCGGCGTCGACGTGACGACCGTGGCGACCATCCCCGAAGAGGCCGTCGCCACCGCCGACTTCACCGCGCGCGAGGCCGGTGTAGTGGCGGGCCTCAGGGTCGCCGAAGCGGTGGTCTCCGTGGTCTGCACCGACGAGTTCGAGGTCGAGCGGCACGTGGAGGACGGCGACCGCGTGGAGGCCGGGCAGAAGCTCCTGTCGGTCACCACGCGCACGCGTGACCTGCTGACCGCCGAGCGCAGCGCGCTCAACATCCTGTGCCGCCTCTCCGGCATCGCGACCGCCACGCGCGCGTGGGCCGACGCCCTGGAGGGCACGAAGGCGAAGGTCCGCGACACCCGCAAGACGACGCCCGGGCTGCGCTCCCTGGAGAAGTACGCGGTCCGCTGCGGCGGCGGCGTCAACCACCGCATGTCCCTGTCGGACGCGGCCCTCGTCAAGGACAACCACGTGGTCGCCGCGGGCGGTGTCGCCCAGGCCTTCAAGGCCGTACGGGAGGCCTTCCCGGACGTGGCGATCGAGGTCGAGGTCGACACTCTGCACCAGCTCCGCGAGGTCCTGGACGCCGGCGCCGACCTGATCCTCCTGGACAACTTCACGCCCGGCGAGTGCGCGGAGGCCGTCGGCATCGTCCACGGCCGTGCCGCCCTGGAGGCCTCGGGACGGCTCACCCTGGACAACGTCAAGGCGTACGCGGACACCGGGGTGGACTACCTCGCCGTAGGCGCCCTGACCCACTCCGCGCCGGTCCTGGACATCGGCCTCGACCTCCGTGAGGCGCAGTAGTCATGCTCCTCACCATCGACGTGGGCAACACGCACACCGTCCTGGGCCTGTTCGACGGCGAAGAGATCATCGAGCACTGGCGCATCTCCACGGACGCGCGCCGCACCGCCGACGAACTCGCCGTACTCCTCCAAGGCCTCATGGGCATGCACCCGCTCCTCGGAGAGGAGCTGGGCGACGGCATCGACGGCATCGCGATCTGTGCCACCGTGCCGTCCGTCCTGCACGAACTGCGCGAGGTGACCCGCCGCTACTACGGCGACGTACCCGCCGTCCTCGTCGAACCGGGCGTCAAAACGGGCGTCCCGATCCTGACCGACAACCCCAAGGAGGTCGGCGCGGACCGCATCATCAACGCGGTCGCCGCGGTCGAGCTCTACGGCGGCCCCGCGATCGTCGTCGACTTCGGTACGGCGACCACGTTCGACGCGGTCTCCGCGCGCGGGGAGTACGTCGGCGGTGTCATCGCCCCCGGTATCGAGATCTCGGTCGAGGCGCTCGGCGTCAAGGGCGCCCAGCTGCGCAAGATCGAGGTGGCCCGGCCGCGCAGCGTGATCGGCAAGAACACCGTCGAGGCGATGCAGTCGGGCATCGTCTACGGGTTCGCCGGCCAGGTCGACGGAGTCGTCACCAGGATGGCCAAGGAACTGGCCGACGACCCGGAGGACGTGACGGTGATCGCGACCGGCGGGCTTGCCCCGATGGTCCTGGGCGAGGCCTCGGTGATCGACGAGCACGAGCCCTGGCTGACACTGATCGGCCTGCGGCTGGTCTACGAGCGGAACGTGTCGCGGATGTGACCCGGCGCCGGGGCGCGGGACAAGGCTGCCTGCCGCCGGGCGGCGCCCCGCCCCCGCCGGTGTCACTCAGGCGCGCCCACGAGGTGCCGACGCTACTTGTGCCCACCGGGTGCCGTCGCGCCTGACGGCAGCTGCCGGGCGCGGGACGGAGCCGTCGCACGGGGCGGGTGACCACTCCGCCCGCTGGCCTCGCTCACGCGGGTGTCGCCCAGCACGGCGAACACAGCAACAACCCGGGCCACTTGCTCACGCGCGCCCGTCGGTGTCGCCACCGCTTCCGCCCGCACAGCCCGCCCCGCAGGCGTCGCTCAGGCATGCCTACAACGTGTCGCCACCGCTTCCGTCCGCAGGGTGCCGCCGCGCCCGACGGCGGTTAGATCGGAAGA
>NZ_JAWOAI010000781.1:0-3418 GCF_033194735.1 Streptomyces sp. W16 | reverse complement strand
CGACTTGAGCGCCCACACCCGCAGGCTGGGCCGCCCGCGCACCCACAGTCCGACGGGCCGCGCGTCCCCGAGGTCGTCGAGCTGGGCGGGCCACTCGGTGTCACCGGGGTAGACGAATCGCACCCCGGCCTCCCGCGCGACCTCCAGATCCCGCCCCGGCTCGACCGCCTCGGCCCGCGCGCACAGCCCGGCCCACCGCTTGTCGGTGACCCCGACGAGCTGCGGCCCTCCGTCCCGCAGCCGCCGGGCCACTTCCACGGCTCCCAGCTCACGAATCCACCGACCGGCCACTTCGTCGCCGGGTTCGACGATTCGGGCGAGGAAGACGCGGGCGAGGAACTCCTCGCCCGCGTGCTCGTTCGCGGTCATGCCAGTGCCCCGATGGACATCGGTGCGCCTCGTGAAACACCTGTGCGCAGTTGCAGGGCGAGGGCCACGTCCACCTCGTCGGGCCGGTCGTGACCCTTGAGGTCCGCGACCGTCCAGGCCACACGCAGGACCCGGTCGATCCCGCGGGCGGTCAGCGCGCCCCGCTCCAGATTGCGCTCGGCCTCGTCCATCGCCCCGCGCACGGCGTGCCAACGGCTGCGCAGTTCACGGCCGGGCACCTCACTGTTGGTGCGCCACGGAGTGTCCGCGAGGCGTGCCGCCGCCCGCTCCCTCGCCGCCCTCACCCGGTCCGCGACCGTCGCGGTGGTCTCTCCTCGCGCGCCGCGCACGGTGAGCTGGTCCCGCGTGACGCGGTCCACCGTGACACGCAGGTCCACCCGGTCGAGCAGTGGGCCGGAGATCCGGGCCTGATAGCGGCGGATCAACGTGGATGGGCACTCGCAGAAGTCCTCCTTCTGGGAGAAGCGGCCACAGGGACACGGATTGGCCGCGAGCACCATCTGGAACCTCGCCGGGAACCGCACCACACCCGCACTACGGGCGATCACCACGTACCCCGACTCCAGTGGCTGCCGCAGCGCGTCGAGAGCCTGGCTGCTGAACTCCGGAGTTTCGTCGAGGAAGAGAATTCCCCTGTGCGACAGGGAGACGGCTCCGGGCCTCGCCATGTGGGGCCCACCCCCGACGAGGGCCTGCATCGTGGCCGAGTGGTGCGGGGCGCAGTAGGGGGCGACGTCGATCAGTGGTTTGCCCGGGGGCAGCAGTCCCGCCACCGAGTGGACCGCCGTGACCTCCAACGAGTCCTGCCGGCCGAGCGGGGGCAGGATCGCGGGCAGCCGCTCCGCCAGCATGGTCTTGCCCGCGCCCGGCGGCCCCTCAAGGAAGAGGTGGTGCCCGCCGGCCGCGGAGATCTCCACCGCCGTGCGCGCCGCGTACTGCCCGACGACATCGGCGAGGTCATGACCGGGGTCATGATGCGCCGCTCCCACGCTGTGCATGCCCGTGGCCGCCCCGGTGCCCGGCATGCGCAGGCCGGCGAGGAGCGGATCGGGTCGGCCCAGGTCGTCCGGTTCCTCGTCGGGGACGGGTTCGTCCGCGAGTACGGCGATCAGTTGCCGCAGGCTGCGGACGCCCAGCACGGACACCCCGGGCACGAGGGACGCCTCGGCGGCTGCACACTCCGGCACCACCACCTGCTCATAGCCCGCGTCCGCCGCCGCCAGCACCGCCGGGAGGATGCCCCGGACCGGGCGGACCCTCCCGTCGAGTCCCAGTTCTCCGATCATCACGATGTCGGCGAGCACCCGGGGATCGATCCGCTCGGCCGCGCCGAGTACCGCCGCGGCGACGGCCAGGTCGAAGCCGCTGCCGCTCTTCGGTACGGACGCCGGGCTCAGGCCCACCGTCAGTTTCTTCTGCGGCCACGCGCTGCCCGAGTTGACCACCGCGGCCCGCACCCGGTCCTTGCTCTCCGTCAGACTCTTGTCGGGCAGCCCCACCAGCGTGAACGCGGCGACGCCCGGTTCGAGGTCGGCCTGTACCTCGACGACCACGCCCTCGACGCCCACCAGCGCCACCGAGCACGTACGAGCGAACCCCATCTCAGACCACCCCCCGCGCGTGCTCGACGACGGGTGCGCCGCGGCCGGGCAGGAGCACGCCCACCAGGTCGATGCGGACACCGCCCGGTGGCGCCCCTCCGTGGGCGTGGATCCAGCATTCGGCGAGGCCGCGCAGGCGCTCCGCCTTCTCGGGGGTCACCGCGGCCATCGGGTGCTCGTAGGCACCGGCCCGCCGTGTCTTGACCTCGCAGACGACAAGGACGTCGCCGTCCCTCGCCACGATGTCGATCTCGCCGGTCCTGCCACAGCGCCAGTTGCGCTCCAGGACCGTCATCCCGGCCTCGACCAGCCGTCGTGCGGCCAGCGTCTCGCCGTACTTGCCGAGTGCACTGCGTGCGTTCATGTCGGCACCACCTCCGGCGCCAACCGTCACGCAGAACGGCCCACCGAGTGGATCTTGGTGGACCGTTCAGTGGTTGTGGAGAACTCCGTCACCCACACGAGTGACGGGCGCTCCGCGAAGAGCCGCCGTCAGCCGCCCGGCAGCTCCAGATCGCTCTTGTTCAGCTCCTCGATGTTCACGTCCTTGAATGTGAGCACCCGGACCTGCTTCACGAAGCGAGCCGGTCGATACATGTCCCACACCCAGGCATCCGCCATGGACACCTCGAAGAAAACCTCGCCCTGGACCGAGTGCACCTGCATCTCGTAGTCGTTGGTGAGGTAGAAGCGCCGTTCGGTCTCAATCACGTATTTGAACAGACCGACGACATCGCGGTACTCCCGGTAGAGCTTCAGCTCCATCTCGGTCTCGTACTTTTCGAGGTCCTCGGCGCTCATGGCATGTTCCCCTTCAGCCGTGCGATCCCACCATTGTGCGCCAGTCCCGTGCGCCCCTAGACGATTTCCGTGTCAAGGGTCACCGGCCCGGCCGGGGGCCCTTCGTCGATCAGCCTGCGGAGCAGCTCGGCGAGTCTGGTCGGATACACCGTCTCATGCGCCCGCTCCAGTTCCCGGCACGTCCACCAACGTGCTCCGGAGACGCTGCGCCGCTCCAGCTCGGTGAGGGCCGTGGCGCCGGGCACCCCGTCGGCCGTGGCGGACGTCCTGGCCAGGTAGTACCACTCGTCCTGGTCCCAGCGGCGGCCCGCGAAGGGGAAGGAGCACGTCCGGGTCCACAGCACCGGGCCGAGCTCCACCTGAGTGATGCCGGTCTCCTCCGCGAGTTCCCGCAGGGCGGCCTCCTCGTGGGTCTCGTCGCCCTCCAGGCCGCCGCCCGGCGTGAACCACCAGTCGTCGGCCGGATCGTCCGGCTCATGGCCGTGGAGCAGCAGGATGCGGTCCTGCGGGTCGAGGAGGACCACCCGGGCGACCTTGCGCAGCCCGCCCTCGTACGAGTCGCCGTACGCGCCCTCCTCGGTGGCCTCAGCGGGCACCGGCGGGCTCCGTGCGGGTCCGGGAGCGGC
>NZ_JAWOAI010000780.1:0-3424 GCF_033194735.1 Streptomyces sp. W16 | reverse complement strand
GACGGGGCCGTCCTGCACGGCATGCCGCCCTCGCCGATCGTCGCCGACCTCACCCAGGGCGTACGGGTGGGAGGCGACCGCGAGGACACCACCCCGACGCCCGTCCCGGCCCCCGCCGCGCGCCCCAGGCAGGAGAAGCTCAAGGCCGAGGTCATGGACCTCACGAAGGCGCCCCCGGAGGAGGTCCGGGACCTGCCGCCGCGTGCCGAGCAGCTCCAGCTGTCAGGCGACATCACGTACTCGCTGCCCTCGCTCGACCTCCTCACGCGCGGGGGCCCCGGCAAGGCGCGCAGCGCCGCGAACGACGCCGTGGTCGCCTCCCTGACGAACGTCTTCTCCGAGTTCAAGGTCGACGCCGCCGTCACCGGCTTCACCCGTGGGCCCACGGTCACCCGCTACGAGGTGGAGCTCGGCCCCGCCGTCAAGGTCGAGCGGATCACCGCCCTCACCAAGAACATCGCCTACGCCGTCGCCAGCCCCGATGTGCGGATCATCAGCCCGATCCCCGGCAAGTCCGCGGTCGGCATCGAGATCCCGAACACGGACCGGGAGATGGTCAACGTAGGAGACGTCCTGCGTCTCGCGGACGCGGCCGAGGACGATCACCCGATGCTCGTGGCGCTCGGCAAGGACGTCGAGGGCGGCTACGTCATGGCCAACATGGCGAAGATGCCGCACATCCTGGTGGCCGGCGCCACCGGCTCCGGCAAGTCGTCCTGCATCAACTGCCTGATCACGTCGATCATGTGCCGCGCGACCCCCGAGGACGTCCGCATGGTCCTCGTCGACCCCAAGCGCGTCGAACTGACCGCCTACGAAGGCATCCCGCACCTGATCACGCCGATCATCACCAACCCGAAGCGGGCCGCCGAGGCGCTCCAGTGGGTCGTACGCGAGATGGACCTCAGGTATGACGACCTCGCTGCCTTCGGGTACCGGCACATCGACGACTTCAACCAGGCGATCCGCGACGGCAAGCTGAAGACCCCGGAGGGCAGCGAGCGGGAGCTCAAGACCTATCCGTACCTCCTGGTGATCGTCGATGAGCTGGCCGACCTGATGATGGTCGCGCCGAGGGACGTCGAGGACTCGATCGTGCGCATCACGCAGCTCGCGCGTGCGGCCGGCATCCACCTGGTGCTTGCGACACAGCGCCCCTCCGTAGACGTCGTCACCGGTCTGATCAAGGCGAACGTGCCCTCCAGGCTCGCGTTCGCCACCTCCTCGCTCGCCGACTCGCGGGTCATCCTCGACCAGCCCGGCGCGGAGAAGCTGATCGGCAAGGGTGACGGGCTGTACCTGCCGATGGGTCAGAACAAGCCCACCCGTATGCAGGGCGCCTTCGTCACCGAGGACGAGATCCACGCCGTCGTGCAGCACTGCAAGGACCAGATGACCCCGGTCTTCCGGGAGGACGTCACGGTCGGCAGCAAGCAGAAGAAGGAGATCGACGAGGACATCGGCGACGACCTCGATCTGCTGTGCCAGGCGGCCGAGCTGGTCGTGTCCACGCAGTTCGGGTCAACCTCGATGCTCCAGCGCAAGCTGCGCGTCGGCTTCGCCAAGGCCGGGCGGCTGATGGACCTCATGGAGTCCCGGGGCATCGTCGGACCCAGCGAGGGGTCCAAGGCGCGTGACGTTCTTGTGAAGGGTGACGAGCTGGACGGCGTGCTCGCGGTGATCCGCGGGGAGTCTGAGGGGTAAGCGCGGGTAGACGGAACCCGAAGGGCCGCGGCCGTCCGTGACTCACCCGTTAGAGATCGTCGGGCAACCGTTTCCCTTTGCCGTACGTCAAGTTGAGCGAGAGGACAGATGGGGCTCCCACCATGGGGTCCGTGTCTGGCCCGCCATCGGCCTGTCCGGCCATACCGATGGCGTACAAAGTCCCACCGCCCGGTTGCCTCACCCTTTCATACCCCCCCTAGACTGAACCTCCAGCACAGGCGGCTACACGCTCGAAAGGCGCCCCCGTGTCCATCGGCAACTCCCCTCAAGACGAGCGTCCGTTCGAAGACGGTCGCTCCGAAGACGGTCATGAGGAAGCAGCCCGCCCTTCCGTCGGCCGAGCCCTGCAGCAGGCACGTATCGCCGCCGGGCTGACCGTCGACGACGTCAGCAGTGTCACCCGGGTCCGCATCGCCATCGTGCACGCCATCGAGGCCGACGACTTCACGCCCTGCGGCGGTGACGTCTACGCGCGCGGGCACATCCGGACCCTCGCCAAGGCCGTCCACACCGATCCCGCCCCGCTCCTCGCGCGCTACGACGACGATCACGGCGGACGCCCGGCCCCGACGCCGGCGGCACCTCTCTTCGAGGCGGAACGTATCCGTCCGGAGCGGCGGGGGCCCAACTGGACCGCCGCCATGGTCGCCGCGATCGTCGCGGTGGTCGGCTTCGTCGGATTCACCGCCTTCAAGGGTGGCGACAGCGACAGCGACGCCAAGTCGCAGGTCGCCCAGGGCGCCACGCCCAGCACCAGCAAACCCGCCAAGCCGACACCCTCGAACACCGAGTCCGCCACACCCAAGTCCGACCCCTCCGACAGCGCCATCGCCGCCGCGCCGCAGGACAAGGTGACGGTCCAGGTGACCGCGGTCGACGGCCGCAGCTGGATCTCCGCCAAGGACCACAACGGCCGGATGCTCTTCGACGGACTCCTCAAGAAGGGCGAGTCCAAGACCTTCCAGGACAGCTCGAAGGTCAACCTGATCCTCGGCGACGCCGGCGCGATCCAGCTCTACGTCAACGGCAAGAAGATCGAGGACGACTTCCAGCCCGGAGCGGTGGAGCGACTCACGTACACGAAGGGCGACCCCGAGGTCGGATAAGTGGTCCGGCAAGTGGTCCTACGGGGTGAGTGATCAAGGGGTTGGCCAAGATCGGCCAACCCCTTCGACGTGGGGTGTCAGTGGGAACAAGTAGTCTTGAGCCCATGCCTGAACGCCGTACCGTCGCACTCGTCACTCTTGGCTGCGCCCGTAACGAGGTGGACTCGGAGGAGCTCGCAGGCCGCTTGGAGGCGGACGGCTGGCAACTCGTGGAGGACGCCGAGGACGCGGACGTCGCCGTCGTCAACACCTGTGGCTTTGTCGAAGCCGCCAAGAAGGACTCCGTAGACGCCCTCCTGGAAGCCAACGACCTCAAGGGCCATGGCAGAACGCAGGCCGTCGTGGCTGTGGGCTGCATGGCCGAGCGGTACGGCAAGGAGCTCGCCGAGGCGCTGCCCGAAGCCGACGGAGTGCTCGGCTTCGACGACTACGCCGACATCTCCGACCGCCTGCAGACCATCCTGAACGGCGGCATCCACGCCTCGCACACCCCGCGAGACCGCCGCAAGCTGCTGCCGATCAGCCCCGCCGATCGGCAGGAGTCCGCCGCCGAGGTCGCGCTGCCCGGCCAC
Source organism: Streptomyces sp. W16 (assembly GCF_033194735.1). Taxonomy (NCBI): domain Bacteria; kingdom Bacillati; phylum Actinomycetota; class Actinomycetes; order Kitasatosporales; family Streptomycetaceae; genus Streptomyces; species Streptomyces sp. W16. Next base: position 21 of record NZ_JAWOAI010000780.1, on the reverse strand, counting down.
GGCCCGGTCGACCTCCCGGAC
>NZ_JAWOAI010000779.1:0-3441 GCF_033194735.1 Streptomyces sp. W16 | reverse complement strand
GCGCGCGCTGCTCCCGGTGGCCAGGCCCGCCACCAGCAGGCTGCTGATGGCGCTCTCCGGCCGCGGGCGGCGAAGCCGCGCCCTCGCCGCGGTCGCCGAACTCCACGAACTCGTCGCCGACGCCACCGCCCGTGACGTACCGCTGCTGATCGCCCAGGCCTCCACCGACCTGCTGCGCCCGCCGGTCTCCGACATCGAGGCCTGGGTCGACTTCGAGCTGCGGTCCGCGGAGTACTACAGCCAGCTCGCCGAGGTGGACGGACAGCCGCCGGACCTCGCGGCGAGCGAGGGCTTCCTGCCCTCGGAGCTGGCCGAGCGGGTCCACGCCCAGCAGCTGGACGACACCCACCGCCGGGTCTCGCTGCGCGGGTACCAGTCGTTCGGCGCCCGGTTCGCCCTCGCCCAGCGCAGGGTCGTCCTCGGGGACGAGATGGGACTCGGCAAGACCATCCAGGCCATCGCCGTACTGGCCCATCTCGCGGCCGAGGGACACAGCCACTTCCTGGTGGTCTGCCCGGCCGGCGTGCTCATCAACTGGACCCGGGAGATCGGCGCCCGCAGCACCCTGCGCGCCCTGCCCGTGCACGGCCCGGACCGGCAGGCCGCCTACGGGGAGTGGCGTGAGCGCGGCGGGGTCGCGATCACGACGTTCGACACGCTGCACACCCTGCCCGCGCCGGAGAGCAGGAAACCGAAGCGCTGGAAGCCCAAGGGCGAGGCGCCGCCCGGCCCCACCCCGGGCATGCTCGTCGTCGACGAGGCCCACTACGTGAAGAACCCGGACACCCGGCGTACCAAGTCGGTCGCCCTGTGGACCGAGCGCTGCGACCGCGTTCTCTTCCTGACCGGCACGCCCATGGAGAACCACGTGGACGAGTTCCGCACCCTCGTCCGCCACCTCCGCCCGGAACTGCTGCCGACGGTCCGCAACGGCACGGCGGCGGCCGGACCCCAGGCCTTCCGCAAGTCCGTCGCCCCCGCCTACCTCCGCCGCAACCAGGTGGACGTCCTCACCGAACTGCCCGCCCTGGTCCAGGTCGACGAGTGGGTGGAGCTCGGCGTCGCCGACCGCGAGGCCTACGACCGCGCGGTCGGCGCCGGGAACTTCATGGCGATGCGCCGGGCCGCCTACGCCGACGCCGAGAAGTCGGCGAAGCTGCAGCGCCTGCGGGAACTGGTCACGGAGGCCGCGGAGAACGGCGCGAAGGTGGTGGTCTTCTCGTACTTCCGGGATGTGCTGACCACGGTCCGGCAGGCGCTGGACGGGACCGGCGCGCGGGTGACCGGGACGATCTCCGGGAGCGTCCCGGCGGTCCGCCGGCAGCAACTGGTCGACGACTTCACCACGGCCCGCGGCCACGCCGTACTGCTCGCCCAGATCAGCGCGGGCGGGGTCGGCCTCAACCTCCAGACCGCCTCCCTGGTCATCCTCTGCGAACCGCAGGTCAAGCCGACGGTGGAGCACCAGGCCGTGGCCCGCGTCCATCGCATGGGCCAGATACGCACGGTCCAGGTGCACCGCATGCTCGCCACCGACAGCGTGGACGACCGGCTCCTGACCATCCTCAAGAACAAGGACCGCCTCTTCGACCGGTTCGCCCGCCGCAGCGACCTCGCGGACGCCACGCCGGACGCGGTCGACATATCGGACGCCACCCTGGCCCGCCGCATAGTGGAGGAGGAGCAGCGACGCCTGGCGGCCGAGTCAGCCAACTGACCATGCCAGTCAGGGTAGTTGGCCCTCACGAGCGCACATCGAGCTCGGCGAGCGCGGAACCCTTGCCGCCCCGCACGGCGACACGGACGTACCGGGCGGACGTCCCGTTCGGGGCGTGCCACGCGCGGCCGTCCGCCGAGACCTCGACCGTGTACGACCCGGGGCGCTTCGTCCACGTGGGCCGGACCGTCCCGACCCGCACCGGGCGGCCCAGGTCGACGGTGAGCGAGGCGCGGTCGCCGGCCGGGGACCAGGCGGTCGCGGGGCTGCCGTCCACAGCGGCCTCCGGATAGCGGCCGGACTCCGAGGAGGTCGCCGTCGCCGGCCGGCAGCGGGCCAGGTCGGTGGTGGGGGTGAGGTCAGGGCGCCGGGTCTTCAGGGTGACCGTGCCGGAGAGGGTGCGGCGGCCTTCAGGGGTGTCCAGCACGAAGGGCGCCCCGGAGCGCAGTCGTACGGTCGTCGTCCTCGGACCGATGGCGATGTCGTACGTACGACCGCGCCAGCGCAGGCCCGACAGGCGTACCCCGTCCGAGAGTTGGGGCGGCAGGCTCGGGTCGAGGCGGAGGGTGTCGGGGCGCAGCCGCAGGCCGGTCAGACCGTGGGTGAAGACCTGGAGGAAGCCGCCCTTGCCGGTGAGGAAGTCCTGCGCGGGGGAGCCCGCGAGAGGGTCGGACGCGCCCGCCTTGTCGCCCCGTGACTCCGAGAAGAGGGCGAACGGGCCGCGCGCGAACGGCTGGTAGGCCCGCCGCAGATAGGTGTACGCCACGCAGCCCGGCTCGCCGATCGCCGCCGCGTCGATCGCGTGGACGGCGTCGGTCATGGCGGGGCCGTCCGGGTCGGTGCGCTGCGCGTAGTAGTCGAGGGTGGCGGCCCCGGCGCCGGCCGGCATCGGCCACTCCAGCGGGTAGATCAGCAGCACGGTGTCCGCCTGCTTGATCTGCGAGCCGTTGTAGCCGTCGTACTGGAGGAAGACCTTGCGCTTCGGGTCGTAGGGGATGCGCAGGTGGTTCGCGATGGTGAGCCACTCGGCGGGGGCCGGTGTGCCCAGGGTGTGGGCCGCTTCGGTGGCGGCGCGGAGGGCGGTGGCGGCGACGGCGTTGGTGTAGACGGCGTCGTTCACGCCGTTGCTGTACTCGTCGGGGCCCGCCACCTCCTTGACGGAGTAGGAGCCGTCGGTGTTCTTCGTGACCCGCGAAGTCCAGTACTGGGCAAGGCCGTTGAGGAGGGGTTGGCCCTCGGTGCGGAGCCAGGTGCGGTCGCCGGTGGCGAGGTAGTACTGCCGGGCGGCGAGGGCGATGTCGCCCTGGAGGTGGTTCTGGGTGAGGCAGTGCGGCGGCTGCCAGCTCTGGCACTCGTTCCACAGCAGTCCGTGGCTCGCGCTGGTCCAGGGGAAGAACAGGCCCTTCACCGAGGTCTTCGCCGCGTTCTCGGCGGCGGCCGTGCGGGTGCGGTAGCGGTAGTCGAGGACCGGACGGGCGAGCTCGGGGTGGGCGGCGAGCAGGGACGGGAACATCCAGGTCTCGGCGTCCCAGAAGACCATGCCCGCGTAGTTGTCGCTGGTCAGACCGGCGGGCGCGATGCTGTTCCGGGCGCCGGGGCGCAGCGCGGACAGCAGCCCGTACTGGGCGGAACGGGCCCAGAGTTGCAGGTCCGGATGCCCGGGCACCTCGATGTCGGACGACCACAGCGCCCGCCACGCGGCACTGTGCGAGGCGAGCAGCGCG
>NZ_JAWOAI010000778.1:0-3443 GCF_033194735.1 Streptomyces sp. W16 | reverse complement strand
GCGTACGGCCCCGGTCTCGCCGTCCCGCTCGCGCCGAGCCTCTTCGCGGCCTGGGCGGACGCGAGTTGGACGCGCCCGCTGCTGCTCGGCACGGCCGCCCTGGTCGTCACCCTCCTCGGAGCCCGGCATCGTCTGCAGGCCCCGCTCGTCCTCGGCGGCACCACCCTCGCGCTGGACGCGCTGCACGAACTCGCCCCGTATCTCGCCCAGGTCGTCGGCGCCCTCCCCCGCTGGGCACCTCCCGCCCTCGCCGGACTCCTGCTGCTCGCACTCGGCGCGACGTACGAGCAGCGGATCCGGGACGCCCGGCGGGTGCGGGAGGTCCTGGGGAGGATGAACTAGCCCTGCGCTAAGGCATCTTGTCGCCGAGCAGCGCCAGGTTCTCGATGGCGGCGAGGCCGTACAGCGCGGTGTCGTTCGAGGACACCCACGCGGCCTCGCTGCCCGGGACGAGGGTGACCGGGCCGCTCAGGGCCTCCGTCTTCCACGGCGAGGACTCCATGTAGCCGTCGGAGCTGTAGAACTTCGTCCAGGCCCGCTTGGCGAGCGTCGCGTCGCCGAGTTGTACGGCGGCGTACGCGTCGAGGCGTGAGTGGCCCTGGAAGAGCAGCAGGGTGCCGAAGTTGGAGCCGTAGCGTGCCGCCTGTTCCGTCTTGGAGGCGTTGAAGTAGCGGCAGTAATCCATGTACACCTCCTTGAACTTGGGCATGTCGACCAGGTAAATCAGCTCCGCGCAGAGCTCGTTGAGGCCGAAGACGGCCGAGAGGTGCGAGACGGAGACCACGGGCGCGGAGGCGACGGCGAACTTGCCGGTGTCGAGGTCGTACAGCCCGCTGCCCTGCACAAATCCGTTGGGCTGGGCGGCGATTGTCTCCATCGTGGACAGGACGCGCGCCTTCGCCTTCTCCCACTTGGGGCCCTTGCGCTCCCACTCGGTCAGCCACGCCGACACCAACCCGCTCCAGTCGGTGCCGAATCCGATCGACAGGGCGTGCCGGTCGGGTGTGTACGGCTCGGTGCGGATCTTGCGGATCGGGTCGAGGACGAGGAACGTCTCGTCGGAGTCGACGTTCGCGGCCATGAGGTCGCCGACGCGCTCGTCCGCGGTGAGGAAGTAGTAGTAGCGCCGGTAGGTGGTGTTGGCGATGCGCTGCTGCTTGGCGCTGTCGGCGTAGTGCTGGACGCCGTGCCGGGTGCCCAGGCCGGCCCACTGTCCGAGGTGGTAGACGTCGACCTCGCCGGTGTGCCGGGTGAGTGCCTCGGCGAAGCGGAAGATGTCCGAGCGGCCCGAGCGGAGGTACGCGAACCAGAGCCAGATGTCCGGCGACAGCTCGGAGTTGTCCCAGGCGTAGCCGCCGATGTCGTAACGCCACTGGTGGCGCACGGTGTCGTACGAGTGCATGAAGTCGCCGTAGTCCCAGAAGCCGTACCAACGGCGTTGCGCCACCTGGTCCTTGTAGTAGGTGAAGAGGAAGTCGAGGTGGTCCTCGATCTTCGTCTTCGCGGCCGTGGAGCGGTCGGGCTCGGAGTAGAGGCCGGGGCCGAAGACTCTGGACTTGATCAACTGCTGTGGCGGGGCGGCGAGTTGGGGCAACACCCGTACTGCTTCGACCTGTTGGGCGAGGGCGTCCGGGGTTGGGGTCGACTCGTTGGCCCAGAAGAGGAGTTCGGAGGTGCGGGCGATGCCGTACGGGGTGCCGAATTCGGGTTCGTAGTCCTCGTAGGTGATTTCGAGGCCTTGGAGCTGTTCGGCGTAGGTGTCCTGGCCCATGCCGTCGTGGTAGAAGCGGAGGTCCATCGGCTGGGCCTCGGGCGACCAGAGCCAGAGGGTGACCTCGGCCTCGTCGGTGTGGGCGTCGCGGATGTCGAGCTGGGCGGGGAACTTCTCCCAGAAGTCCCGTAGCCCGAAGGAGAATCCGCCGCTGGCCCCGCCGACGTACCCGAATCCGGAGGCGTGTCCGCCACCGCCGGCGGGGATCCAGCCGTAGCCCTTCGTGGTGCGCTTGCGCAGGGTGAAGCCGTCGGCGGAGAGCTGGGAGAGGGTGTAGTCGCCCCACTTGGGGATGTACTGGAGACGGCTCGTCACGCGCTGGTCCCAGGTCGACGGGTCGGCCAGCTTCTGGCCCGCGTACTGGGCCGCCTGGACGGTCGCGCCCGGGTCGCGACGCAGACCGGTGATGCCCTGAACTGCCTCACGCAGCAGGCCTGTTCCCTCGCCGCCGATGCGGATGTGGCGGTCGTAGGCCGTGTCCCGCATCGGCACGGTGAAGCGGACGCCGAGCCCGCGGATGAAGTCGCCGCTGGCCTTGCCCGGTTCCACCGTGCCGTCGAAGGTGATCGTGTGCACCATGCGGAAGGAGTCGGCGCCCGCGTAGAAGTAGAGGCGGATCGAGAACGGCAGCCAACTCCGGCCGCCCTTGCGGTGTTTGCCGTCGATGCGGACGACGGCGCGGACCGGGCCGTCCTGTTCGACGGTAACCTCGCCGATCACTCCGTCGAAGCGCTCGGTCTTCACCGCGCCCTGATCCTCGTCCTCGATCTCCGGCTGGCGGATGAGGACGAGCCGGCCGTTCTTCGCGATCTCCGTGCCGCCCCTGGTGACCGACTTGATGAGGGTGGAGCCGTTCTTGCCGATCCTCGCGGTGATTACCCCGGTCGACATGTCGATGGTGCCGCCGCTCTTGTCGACGGTCACCTTCTTGTCGGGGGCGGCCGTGTCCCCGGCGGTGAGGGTGAGCTTGCCGGAGCCCGAACTCACCGCGTGCGCCGTCCACTTGAGCGAACCGTCGGGCCAGTAGGCGATCGGCCAGGACTGCACGGGAACGGCCGTGCCCTCGGCGTCCGTCAGCGCGAAGTTCTGGTCCTCCTGGTAGGTGCCCATCGGCCACGGCACACCGACCGTCGAACCGGGCGCGGCGCCGAGACCGCCGTCCTCCAGCCAGTCGAGGCTCACCGGGTCGCCGTCGGCCGCCGCGGCTCTGGGCGCGGCCTGGGCGTCTTTCGCCCCTAGTGCCCAGCTGAACTGCGCGGCGGCTCCGGCGGCAGCGGCGGCCTTGAGGAGGGACCTGCGAGGGATGGGAGACATGAGGTTTCAGCCTTTCCTTCCGTGCGGGACGACTGGGCGGGAGGCGTTCTTCGAGTTCAAATGGTCAGGGGCATGACAGAGAGAGATGTGACGCCGGGAGCGCGCCGACCCGGTGCGAGGGCACCACCCGTCAGCGGTGCCGGTACCGCTCCTCCACCGCGACGGCCGCCGCGGCCACGGCCCCGAGCACGGGGACCGCCAACGGCACGATGAGCAGGGCGGAGCAGCCGACGAGGACCAGTCCGCCGACGAGCAGGAAGGAACCGGCCGGGTCGAGGACCGTACGGCGGCCGGCCTCGGCAAGGAGCGCCCGCCAGGAGTCCCCCGGCGCCCAGACCGCCGCCGCGCGCATCCCGGC
>NZ_JAWOAI010000777.1:0-3447 GCF_033194735.1 Streptomyces sp. W16 | reverse complement strand
GGTGCGGGGGCTGGGCGTCCTGCGGCCGTACGGTCAACTCCTCGTCCACGACACGGACTTCGACCGGGCGACCGACTTCGCGCTGCGGCACGGCGGCCGGGTGCTGGGCTCGGCGGCGGAGATCGCCTCGGCCGCCGACATCGTGCTCCTCGCGACCTGGTCCCGCACCCCGCTTCTGTCCCTCGCGGACACCCGTGCGGGCCAGCACTTCACCAGCCTCGGCGCCGATGAACCCGGCAAGCGGGAACTCGCCGCGGACCTGCTCGACGCGGCGCTCGTCGTCGTCGACGACCGCCAACTGGTCGCGTCCGTAGGCGCGTTGGCGCCGACCGACATCGACACGACCCTCGGCGACGTACTGCGCGGCGACCACCCCGGCCGCACCGACACCGCCGCCCGCTCCGTGTACGCCCCCGTCGGGCTGCCCTGGCAGGACCTCGCGCTCGCCTGGCTGGCTTACCTGCGGGCGGAGCGGGACGGGGTCGGGCGGCGGGTGAATCTGCTGGGGTGAGCAAGCGGATTCCGCCGAGTTGGGAGCGCTCTCACCTTCGGGTTCGGCCGCGGCTATCCTGATCCGCAGCATCGAGGAGGGGTCCAGAAGTGACCGAGACAGCACCGCGCCCCACGCTGGAGGCCGTGGCCGCGCGGGCGGGGGTGTCGCGGGCCACCGTGTCCCGGGTGGTCAACGGCGGGGACGGGGTGCGGGAATCACTCGTCGAACGCGTCCGGCAGGCCGTGGAGGAACTCGGCTACGTCCCCAACCAGGCCGCCCGGAGCCTGGTGACGAGGCGGCACGACGCCATCGCCGTGGTGATCGCCGAACCGGAGACCCGGGTCTTCGCCGACCCGTTCTTCGCCATGCAACTCCGGGGCATCAGCAAGGAGTTGACCGCCCACGACTCCCAACTCGTACTGCTCCTCACGGAAGGCCGCGCCGACCACGCCCGCGTCGGCCGCTATCTCGCCGGCGGGCATGTCGACGGCGCGCTCGTCTTCTCCCTCCACCTCGACGACCCGCTGCCCGGACTGATCCAACGGGCCGGTGTCCCCACGGTGTTCGGCGGCCGGCCCAGCTGGAGCGAGGGGACCCGCGCGTCCGGGCCCACCGTGTACGTCGACTGCGACAACCGGGGCGGTGCCCGCGAGGCCGTACGGCATCTCGTCGGACTCGGCCGCACCCGGATCGCGCACATCACCGGCGCGCTCGACCAGACCTCCGCGGTGGACCGGCTCGACGGGTTCCGGGACGTCATGGTCGACGTCGACCCCCGGCTGATCGTCGAGAGCGACTTCACGCCCGGCGGCGGTGAGCGCGCGATGCGGGAACTCCTCGACCGCTGCCCCGACGTGGACGCCGTGTTCGCCGCCAACGACCTCACCGCCTACGGCGCCATGAAGGTGCTGCGCGACGAGGGGCTGCGGGTCCCGGAGGACGTGGCCGTGATCGGCTTCGACGACATGCTTCCGGTCGCCGAGCAGACCGAGCCGCCGCTCACGACGGTCCGTCAGGACATAGAGGAGATGGGGCGGTTGATGGCCCGCCTGCTGCTGCGCGGCCTCGACCGCCGCGGGGTCAGGGACGGCATCGGAGGCGCGCCGTCCAGCGTGATCCTGCCGACCACACTGGTCCACCGCGCCTCCGCGTAGGCCCGCGGCTGCGACAGGATCCGCCGGACAGGGCCCAGGTGTGTCCCCGCCGCGGGCGCTGCCTCAGCCCTGCGGCGGTGCGCTCGTGATGAGGGCGAAGCGGGCGCCGTGCGGGTCGGTGAGCTGGGCCATGCGGCCGACGCCCTCCATGCTGGCGGCGGGCACCGCGACCTTGCCGCCGGTCTCCACCGCCTTGGCCACGGAGGCGTCGACGTCGGCGACCTCGAAGTAGGCCAGCCAGTACGCCCCCGAGGCCGCCCCGGTCGCATCGAAGTCGAGCGGGACGACACCGCCGAACATCGCGTCCTCGCCGGCACCGGCCGGGTTGAGACAGGTGTAGTCACCGCCCGGCATGGGGGCGGCCGAGGTCTCCAGACCGAGCGCGGCGTGGTAGAACGCGGCAGCCGCGGCGACGTCCGGCGTGTACAGCTCCACCCAGGTCAGCGAACCCGGCTCGCCCGCCACGTCGATCCCCTTGGTCCGGCCCGGCTGCCAGACGCCGAACGCGGCGCCCGCCGGGTCCCTGAGGATCGCCATGTGCCCCTCGCCCATCACGTCCATCGGCTGGAACAGGACCGCGCCGTGCGCCTGCTCCACCGCCTTGGCCGTGGCCTCCGCGTCCGGGCTCTGGAAGTACACGCTCCACGCGGACGAGTCGTGCTCCGGGGGCAGTGGCATGCCGCCCGCGACTGTTTTGCCGTCCAGTTGGAAGAAGCCGTAGCCGCCGGCCTCGGGTCCCGCCGACTGGAACTGCCAGCCGAAGAGACCGCCGTAGAAGGAGATGGCGCTGTCGATGTCGGGCGAGCCGACGTCCAGCCAGTTGGGAGCGCCGTTGACGAAACGGGTGGTGAGCATCTTTGCCCTCCTCATTGAAGGGTCCCGTACTTGAGGGGGCCCGTTCTCTGCACTGCTGAGTCTTGCACCGCCCACTGACAATCGCTGCCGGAGTGGCGTGGTGAGTCGGCCCGACCGTTTTGTTCACCCTCGGTGACCGCGGAAGTTCTCCGTGTTTTCCTGTGGTTCCGCGCGCCGCCGTGCGCCGGTTCGGGCGCGGCGCCACCATCTAGGTGGCCGGAGGCCTCGGAGCGAGGCGTTGATCCCGCGTTGATCGAACGTTTTTCACCGCACGGCACGCTCCTGGTCATGCACATCGACACGATCACCTCGCCCGACCTGGACTGGCAGCAGGAGGCGTTGTGCGCGCAGACCGGGGCGGACTTCTTCTTCCCCGAGCCCGGCAGCTCCGTCCGGGAGGCCAAACGCATCTGCGGCATGTGCCCGATCCGCTCCGTCTGCCTGGAGTACGCCCTCGACAACGACGAGCGCTTCGGCGTGTGGGGCGGCCTCTCGGAGAAGGAGCGCCTGGAGCTCAGACGCGCCTCGCACTGACCGGGACCGGGGCGTTTATCGACGCGGCCCGCGCGGGGGAGTGCGGCTAGGATCCGGGGGCGCACCCGGGCGTAGCGCAGAGGCAGGCGCGCGTCTTGGCAAGACGATCACATCGGTTCGAATCCGATCCCCGGGCTGCGTTCGGGGGCCCTGTGGAGCAGAGGCAGACTCGCCGCCTTCTCAGGGCGGTCACGCCGGTTCGAATCCGGCCGGGGCCCATTTCGGAGCACGGCCGGGGCGGGAACCGATGTCTGACGAGGGCGGGATCACCGAGGCGGAACTCGCGGCCTTCCACCACGCGGTGGGCAGGCTGCGGGAGTTGCCCGTCGACGATCCGGTGCGCCTGCGCGCGGAACAGGTCGCCGCGTCCTTCGCCCGCGACGGGCGGCTGCGGCGCCGCAAGGCGCGCGG
>NZ_JAWOAI010000776.1:0-3447 GCF_033194735.1 Streptomyces sp. W16 | reverse complement strand
GGTGGCGGTGCGGACGCGATGGCGGGCGTAGCGGAAGCCGCGTTCGAAGCGGATGTAGGCGCCGAGAACGGTGATGTCGAGGAGGACCGCCTCGCGGTGCTCGGCGGTGCACAACAGGGCTTCCGCCGCCGCCCGTTCGTGCACACAGTGGAAGCCGCAGTCGCAGCGGCGCGCGGGCGAACGGTGGCGTCGGCCGTAGACGCAGGACGCGTCGGCCACGACTCCGTACGGCAGCGCGCCGCCCAGCGACACACCGGTGAACCCGGCCCGGGTGCCGTCCTGGGACAGCACCGGGTGGGCGATCTTGAATCCGGTCGGCGGCTCCGTCGGGCGTTCCTCGGGGAGCCGCAGTCTCATCGGGCGGCCGGGACCTCTTCGGGCGCCTTCTCCGCCGTCAACTCCGCAATGTTCTCGGGGAGTTCGAGTTCCTCGTGGTGGATCTGCGGCCGCTCCTCGGCGACTCCGGTGGCCAGTGCCTTGCCGAGCTTCATGACGCCTCCCGTGACCAGGGGGTGGATGAACTTCCCACGCCTGTGAGCTTCCTGGCCATGGTGACCCATGAAGGGGCCAATTGGACATAGGGCCTTGGCCTGGAGGAGCGACCGGGGAGTCGTCGTCCCGAATCCCGGTGGAATCCCAGTGGATTCGGAGCGAGGGGGATGCCTTATGCCGCACCCAACGCCTTCGCCACCGCGTCTCGGACCTCTTCCTCCGAAGGTACGGATCGGCCCTGGCGTGCCGCGAGTTCGGCAAGGGAGGTCATCGTCACGCCGGGCAGGCCGCAGGCCGTGAAACGGGTGAACTCGGCGAGGTCGGGGGCGATGTTGAGGGCGAAGCCGTGGCTCGTCACGCCGCCCCGGATGCGCATGCCGATCGAGGCGAGCTTCGCGCCGTCCGGTGTCCACACGCCGACCAGGGACTGGGCGCCGGGCGGGGTGTCCCGTCGTAGCGTCTCGAAACCGAGGGTGGCGCAGGCGTCGATCAGGGCGTGCTCGACCTGGCGCACGATGTCGGCGGGGCCGCGCTCGCGGAGGTTGAGGACCAGGTAGCCGATCAGCTGGCCGGGGCCGTGGTAGGTGGCCTGGCCGCCGCGGTCGACCGGGACCAGGGGGATCGGCGAGTCGGTGGGGAGTTCGGCGGGCGGGGTGCGGGAGCCGTAGGTGATGACGGGCGGGTGGCTGAGCAGGGCGAGCCGGTCGGGAATCTCGCCGGCCCGGCGTTGCCCGACCCAGCCGGTCATCCGCTCGACGGCCTCCTCGTACGGCACTTCGCCGAGGTCGAGCCGCTCGATGTCTTCCGCGGCTCCCCTGCTCACTTCACCCATGACGCAGCATCTCTTATCAATACCCTGTAGGAGAATTAAGTGGAGCTTCACTGTTGCTCTGCCGAGACTACTCCCATGACGAACACTGCCACCTCCGCAGCAGCACCCTTCGGCCGCGCCCTCTGCGCGATGATCACCCCCTTCACCGAGTCGGGCACGCTCGACCTCGACGGGGCCCAACTCCTCGCCGAGCGGCTGGTGTCGGAGGGCTGCGACGGGCTCGTACTGTCCGGGACGACCGGCGAGTCGCCGACCACGACGGACGCGGAGAAGGCGGCGCTCGTCGCGGCCGTCCGCGAGGCGGTGGGCGACCGTGCGTCGCTCGTCTCGGGCGTGGGCACCTTCGACACCCGGCACACCGTGGAACTCGCCCTGCAGGCCGAAAAGGCGGGCGCGGACGGGGTGTTGGTGGTCTCGCCGTACTACAGCAAGCCCCCGCAGGACGCCCTGGAGGCGCACTTCCGCGAGGTCGCCGACTCCTGCGGCCTGCCCGTCGTGCTCTACGACATCCCGGGCCGCACCGGCACCCGTATCGAACCGGAGACCATGATCCGGCTCGCCGAGCACCCCCGGATAGTCGCGGTCAAGGACTGCTCCTACGACTTCCTCGGCACCCAAAAGGTGCTGGACCGCACCGACTTGGCGTACTACGCGGGCTGCGACGAACACATCCTGGCGCTGTACGCGGTGGGCGCGGCGGGGTACGTGAGCACGGTCGCGAACGTCGTGCCCGGCCAACTCCGGGCGATCCTGGACGCGTTCGAGGCGGGCGACACCCCCGTGTCCGCCCGCCTCCAACAACGCGCCACGCCGCTCATCGAGTTGATGATGTCGGCGGGACTGCCCGGCACCGTCACCGTCAAGGCTCTCCTCAACGAACTCGGCCTGCCCGCAGGCCCCGTCCGCTCACCGCTACAGTCCGCCGGCCGCGAGGCGGTCGGCGGACTGCTGGCGGCGTACGAGGAGTTCGTGGCCGGCTGACCTGGGCTCGGCCCCGGTCAGCGCTCCGCGAAGACCGGCTCCCACCGTCCGGCGCTGGAGTCGGTGCCCTGGCGGAAGCCGCTCAGCGGTACTTCCTTGTCGCTGCCGATGGTGACCAGCACCAGCCGCTGGTGGTACTCGCTCTCCTTCGCCCCCTTCCCGATGTCCCAGGCGATGAGGGACTTGTCGTCGACCCAGGCGAGCAGTTGCTGCCCGTGAATCTCGGTCTCGCTGCCGGTGGTGGCGTCGACGACGTAGGACGAGGTGTGCCACTTCTTGCCCGCGAAGTCACCGGCGACGAGCTTGCCGCTGGGCGAGTCCCACGCGTCGACGTACCAGACCAGGTACTTCTGGTTCTCCGGTACGGGCCTGGCGGCGCCCTTGAGGTCCCAGAACTGCTTGCCGATGTCGCCCTCGGGGTTCCCGGCCCAGACGTACCTGCCGTCCCGGGTGAGGGCGAAGTCCTGGCGGGAGTTGATGAAGCCGGGGCCCATGGGGTTGCTCGCGTCGCCGCCGATCTTGACCTCGCTCCAGGAGCCGTTGCCGGAGGCCACGTCGAAGACGTAGAAGCCGGTGCGGCTCGACGGCTCCTTCGCGTTCCAGTCGTTGGAGCCCGTCAGCTTGACCCTCTGGTCCGGGTTCTCGCCGTAGGTCGTAGCGACGAGCTTCCGTCCGTCGTGCGAGAACTGGAGCCCCGCGACCTTGTGGTCGACCTGGATCCACCGCTCGACCTTGCCCGTGGTCAGGTCCAGCAGACCGATCCGGGAGGCGGGCAGGGTCTTCTCCAGGACGGCGGCGGTCTTCATGCCGGGGGCGACGGCGACGATGGACCACTGGGGGGCCTTCACGTACTTGCCGGTCTTCTGGTCCAGCAGCCAGTAGACGCGCTGGGAGACGGCCTCCGTGGCCGACCGCTTGACGGTGGTCGGAATGTAGTAGGCGGCAAGTGCCGTGTTCCCGGCCGCGATCAGGTCGCTCGGCGGCGACTGGCTCGGGTGGGCGCTGACCCCCTGCTGCTGTACGACGCCCGACGGACGCACGTCGTCCTTCCCGGAGTCCAGCAGCGGCACGGCGACCGCGACGGCGACCACGGCCGCCGTGGCGGCGGCGATGCTCGCGAGCCTGCGGTTGCGGCGACGCCG
>NZ_JAWOAI010000775.1:0-3456 GCF_033194735.1 Streptomyces sp. W16 | reverse complement strand
GTCGAGCGCGGCCCGCAGCAGTTCGCCGGAGCCGTACGTCGAGGAGGTGAGCGGGGCGAAGACGCCCTTGGGGAGGCGCTGCAGTCCGCTTGCCTCGGCCATCTCCACCACGGCCGTGTCGCCGCGTACCGCGAAGGCCGCGGTGACCTCGTCGCCGAGGGGCCCGGCGACCCGTATCTCCCGTCGCTCGAAGCCTGCCGCGACGGCCGCGTCCACCGTGCCGTCGCCGCCGTCGGCGACCGGCATCGCCGTCACGTCCAGTTCGGGTACGACCCGGCGCAGCCCGGCCGTCACCCGCTCGGCGACCTGCACGGCCGTCAGCGACCCCTTGAACTTGTCCGCGGCGATGAGCACCCTGTGGGTGCCCCTCTGTGCAGCGTCCGCCACCTTGCGTTCCCCTTGCTCTCCGGGCCCCACACATTTCAGGGCCAGTCGCGCCGCTGCGACCTTAACCGGAGGACGCCCGCGCCGTCATGCTCCGCCCGAACCCTGGGACCGGCCTACGAGTGCCCTGTGCGGACCGGTCGAACCCCGCGCGGGCACCCCCTGAATCGGGTAGACCGGTCCTATGACCCCTGTGGGCAGTGAGCCAGTGCTCGCGGACCGCATCCTCGGGGGCTGGCTGGGCCGGATCGCGGGCAACATGCTCGGCAAGCCGGTCGAGCAGGGCGACCTGTGGACGCGCGACCGCATCGACCGCTATCTCCGGCGGGCCGCCGCCCTGCCGCTCACCGACTACCTCCCGGAGCCGGCCGGCGAGGACGACGGCTTCGAGCTGCGCCCCGAGTGGCAGCGGTGCGTGCGCGGCCGGATCCACGGCAGCTGCCGTGACGACGACGTCGACTACGCCATCCTCGGCCTCGACCTCCTGGAGACCCACGGCTTCGGCTTCAGCACCGAGCAGGTCGGCGAACTGTGGCTGCGGAGACTGCCGTATCTGCAGACCTTCACCGCCGAGCGGGCCGCCTACCGCAACCTCGCCAACGGGCTCAAGCCACCGCTCACGGCGACGCACGACAACCCGTACCAGGAGTGGATCGGTGCCCTGATCCGCGCCGACATCTACGGCTGGACCAGCCCGGGTGCCCCGCGCCGCGCGGCTCAACTGGCGCGCAGGGACGCCGTGTTGTCCCACACGGGGAACGGTGTCTACGGCTCGATGTGGGCCGCCGCGCTGATCTCTGCGGCGTTCACCGCGCCGACCGTGCGGCACGCGCTGGACACGTCGCTGACCGTGATCCCGCCGGGCTGCCGCCTCGCGCGCACCGTGCGCCGCGTGCTCACGCTGCACGAGACCCGGATGACCTGGGAGGACACGCTCACCACGCTGTCCGAGGAGACGGCGGGGCTCGGCTGGATCCACACGATCCCGAACGCGGCCGTCCTCACCGCCGGACTCCTGTACGGCGACGGCGACTTCACCCGCACCATCACACTGACGGTGCGCGGCGGCCTCGACACCGACTCGAACGGCGCGACCGCCGGTTCGGTCGCCGGGGTGCTGACCGGCGCGGACGCGATCCCGGCGCAGTGGAAGGACCCGCTGGAGGACACCGTGCGCAGTGCGGTGTTCGGTTTCGACGGGGCGCGGATCAGTGAACTGGCCGCGCGGACCGTGCAGTTGGCGGAGGCCGCCGATACCTAGACAGCCCCCTGCGCGATGAGGCTCCGGGCGCAGTCGAGGACGGCTTCCCGGGCCGGGCGCGGTTCCCAGCCGAGGACGCGGCGCGCCTTCTCCGTGCTGTGGCGGTTGCGGCGGCCGAGCGCGGGGGTGATCTCGCGCAGCGACGGGTCCCGGAAGCGGGCCGCGAGGCGGACGGCGAAGTCCGGGAGGCGACGCGTGGAGACGGTACGGCCGTGCTCGCCGAGGCCGTCGCGCAGGGTGCGCGCGATGTCCTCCATCCACACGAACTCCCCGGTGGCCAGGAAGCGTTGACCCGCCGCGTCCGGTGACGTCATCGCCCGGATATGGACGTCGACCAGGTCCCGGACGTCCACGACTTCGAGGCCGATCCGCGGGACGCCGGGCATCCTCCCGCTCACCATGCGCGCGATGATGCCGACGGAGCCGAGGTTCGCGGTGGTGAGGACCGGTCCGAAGACCGCGCCGGGGAGCACGGTGGTCAGCTCGGTCGGACCGTCGTAGCCGTCCATGAAGTCCCAGGCGGCCCGCTCGGCGAGGGTCTTCGAGCGGCGGTACGGGATCAGGGTCGGGTCGTCGGGATCGGTCCACAGCGTCTCGTCGGTGACGCCTTCCGAAGCGTACGACGAGGGGCTCGCGGCGTTCGCGGCCGAGGTCATCACGACGCGTCGTACGCCCGCCTCGGTGGCCGCGCGCAGGACGCGCAGGGCGCCGTCGCGGGCCGGGGCGATCAGGTCGGCCGGGTCGTCCGAGGCGGCGCCGAGCGGGGAGGCGACGTGCAGGACGAAGTCGACGCCCTTGAGCGCGGCGTCCCAGCCCTGGTCCGCGGTGAGGTCGGCGACTGCGAAGCTCAGCCGTCCCGCGGGGTCGACGACGGTCGCGACTGCGTCGGTGACCGCGCGCTCCTTGCCCTCGGCGCGGACGGTCGTACGGACGTCGTAGCCACGGTGCAGCAGTTCCGCGATGCACCAGCCGGCGATGTAGCCACTGCCTCCGGTGACCAGGACGAGTTCGGGCATGACGGTGCTCCCTGCGGTGTCGGGTGGGGGTGTGCCAGAATGAAGAACGAAACGGAGGCCCCTCCGGTACATTCACCAACGTACCGGAGGGCCCTCCGCTTGGCAATCCGACACCGGACGGACGACCTGCACCCGTGAACCCGAAACCGACCCGCCGTGACGCCCTCGACAACCGGGAGCGCATCCTGACCGTCGCCCGCGAGGCGATCGCCGCGTCGAGCGGCGCCTCCCTCACCGCGATCGCCAAGCAGGCGGGCGTCGGCATCGGGACGCTCTACCGGCACTTCCCCACCCGGGAGGCGCTGATCCTGGAGCTGTACCGGCACGACATACAGCATCTGATCGACCGCGCGCCCGTGCTGCTCGCGGAGCATCCGCCGCTCGTCGCGCTACGCCTCTGGTTTGCCGAGGTCGCCCACTACGGGCGGCTCAAGTACGGCGTCGCCGAGGTCATCCACGCGGCGACCGACGGGGGCGCGGACGACGAGTACTTCGGGCCCTTCGTGGCAGCGATCGACGTACTCCTGAAGGCCGGGGGCGCCGACGGTTCGCTCAAGCCCGACATCGATCCGGAGGACGTGCTGCTCCAGCTCAGCGTGCTGTGGCGGATCGATCCGGCGCGGGGCGGGGAGGCGCGGGCCGGGCGGATCCTCGGCCTCATCGTCGACGGGCTGCGGGCGACTCCATAGGGGTCGTGTCGTCGAACGCCTCCGCCGTCACGCCGAACGCCCGCAGCACCACCCGGTCGCGCAGCCCGTCCGGCAGGAACCGCAGCAGGGCGAGGGCGCGGCCGTC
>NZ_JAWOAI010000774.1:0-3457 GCF_033194735.1 Streptomyces sp. W16 | reverse complement strand
CTCCTGGCGCCGTGTGCCGCCGGTCGGCCGGGGCACCACGCGCGCGCCGTTGCCGGGCAGCGCCGTAGGGTCCGCTGTCGCGGTCGTGGCGGTCAGCCTCGGGGCGATCGGGGTCCGCGCGGGTATCGGCGGCCCCTGGTCACCCATCGGCTGCACCGGGACCGTCGCGCGCTTGTCCCCGCCCCCGCTCGGCAGACCGGCGTCATTAAGTCCACGATTACGGCGTGAGTCCTTGGGCTCCAGGGGTATCGGCGAGCCTCGCAGCGGTTCGTCCGCGGTCCTCGGCAGCGTGAGCCGGAACTGCGAACCGCCACCCGGCTCACCCCACGCCTGCAGCCAGCCGCCGTGCAGCCGCGCGTCCTCAAGGGCGATGGACAGCCCCAGACCCGTACCACCGGTGGTACGCGCGCGTGCCGGGTCCGCCCGCCAGAAGCGGCTGAACACCCGGGTCGCCTCGCCGGGCTTGAGCCCCACCCCGTAGTCGCGCACCGCGATGGCGACCGCCCCGCCCGCGGTGGCGAGCTTGACTATGACGTCCTTGCCGTCGCCGTGCTCCACGGCGTTGACGACGAGATTGCGCAGCACCCGCTCCACCCGCCGGGCATCGGCCTCGGCGACCACGGGCTGCTGGTCGCCGACGACGCGTATCTGCGTGCCCTTGCGCTCGGCGAGCGGCTCGGCCCCGCTGATGACCCGCCGTACGACCTCCCTGAGGTCTATCGGCTCGGCCTCCAGGGCCGCCGCTCCCGCGTCGAAGCGGCTGATCTCCAGCAGGTCGGCGAGCAGCGTCTCGAACCGGTCCAGCTGGTCGGCCAGGAGTTCGGCCGACCGCGCGGTCATCGGATCGAAGTCCACGCGCGCGTCATGGATGACATCGGCCGCCATGCGTACGGTCGTCAGCGGCGTCCGCAGCTCGTGCGACACGTCGGACACGAACCGGCGCTGCATCCGCGACAGGTCCTCCAGCTGCTGGATCTTCAGCTGGAGGTTCTGCGCCATCTTGTTGAAGGCCTCGCCGAGCCGCGCGATGTCGTCCTCACCGGTGACCTTCATCCGCTCCTGGAGGCGCCCGGCGGACAGCCTCTCGGCGATTCCGGCGGCCATCCGCACCGGCGTGACGACCTGCCGCACCACGAGCCAGGCGATGGCTCCGAGGAGTACGACGACGAAGAGCCCGGCCGTCGCCAGCGTCCCCTTGACCAGGCTGAGCGACTTCTCCTCCTGGGTGAGCGGGAAGAGGTAGTACAGCTGGTACGGGTTGTTGTTCGGGTCGTTGACCTGCTTGCCGACGACCAGCGCCGGCTGGGACTCCTTGCCGTTGCTGTAGATGATCCGGGTGTAGCTCTGGGCCGCCGACGTGTTGTCGTTGACGCGGGCGCGCAGGTCTTCGGGCACGCTGGCGGACGGGTCGACGTACCCGGAACCGCGCGGACTGCGACCGCCGCCGCTGTCCGCGCCCGCGGGCAGCGTCACCACGTCGAAGGCTCCCTGACCGCCGCTGGACAGCGACGACACGAGGTCGCTCATCCAGGAGATGACGTTCTGGGTGGAGTTGCCGTCGGTCGCGGAGCCGTCGTCGGCGGTTCCGCTGGCCGCCTCGTCCGCCCTCTGTTTGGCCACGGCGAACCCACCCGTGGCCTGGCTCTGCGAGGCCTTCACCTTGGCGTCCAGCAGGCCGTTGCGCACCTGGCCGATGACGACGAAGCCCAGCAGCAGGACGACGCCCAGCGACATCAGCAGGGTGGTGACGACGACCTTGAGCTGGATGTTGCGCCGCCACAGCCGCATGACCGGCAGCAGCGGTCGGCGCACCCAGCGCATGAACAGGCGGAGGACCGGGCTGCCCTGGACTCCGCCCTGCAGCAGCCCGCCCTCCAACAGGCGTGCCCAGCGGGAGCCCGCCGTCTTCCGGCCGACAGGCCGCCCCGCGCGGGCCCCGGTCCCCCCGGGTGCCGAAGCGGCACTGTCCCTGGACATGTCAGCTCGGTCCCGCCTTGTAACCGACGCCGCGGACGGTCACCACGATCTCCGGCCGCTCCGGGTCCTTCTCGACCTTGGAACGCAGCCGCTGGACATGGACGTTGACCAGACGGGTGTCCGCCGCGTGCCGGTAGCCCCAGACCTGCTCCAGGAGCACCTCACGCGTGAACACCTGCCACGGTTTACGGGCCAGCGCGACCAGCAGGTCGAACTCCAGCGGCGTCAGCGCGATCGACTGTCCGTCCCGCTTCACGGAGTGACCGGCCACGTCGATGACCAGATCGCCTATGGCGAGCTGCTCGGGCGCCGGCTCCTCGGACCTCCGCAGCCGCGCCCGGATCCGGGCGACCAGCTCCTTCGGCTTGAACGGCTTCACGATGTAGTCGTCAGCGCCCGACTCCAGGCCCACCACGACATCGACGGTGTCGCTCTTCGCCGTGAGCATCACGATCGGTACCCCGGACTCCGCCCTGATCAGGCGGCACACCTCGATACCGTCCCGTCCGGGCAGCATCAGGTCCAGGAGCACCAGGTCGGGCTTGCTCTCGCGGAAAGCGGCCAGCGCCTTGTCGCCGTCGGCTACGAAAGACGGCTCAAAACCTTCACCACGCAACACAATGCCGAGCATCTCGGCCAGTGCGGTGTCGTCATCGACGACAAGGACTCGTCCCTTCATAAACGACATCATCCCATTAACTAAATCGTTACCTGTCGTGACCTGTCACACAGCTCTGCCAGCGCCTCCGCCGTCACAGGCGAAACAGCGCCTTCTTCGGTGACGATCGCCGTCACCAACTCGGGAGGCGTCACGTCGAACGCCGGGTTGTACGCCTGGGTCCCCAGGGGTGCCACCGGAATCCCGCCTCCCGCTCCCGACACCGTCACTTGGGGTGACGTGATCTCCGTCACTTCAAAGCCGGGGCGCTGCTCCACCTCGATGGACGCCCCGTCCGGCGTGTCCGGATCCACCGTCGTCACCGGCGCCACCACGATGAACGGCACATTGTGGTACCGGGCGAGCACGGCGAGCGGATAGCTCCCCACCTTGTTCGCCACCGAACCGTCGGCGGCGATCCGGTCCGCCCCGATCAGCACCGCATCCACCTCCCCGGCCGCGAACAAGGAGCCCGCCGCGTTGTCCGTGAGCAAGGTGTACGCCATTCCGTTGCGTGCCGCCTCATAAGCCGTCAGGCGAGCACCTTGCAGCAATGGACGCGTTTCGTCCACCCACAGCCGCCGCAGCCGCCCGTCCCGGTGCGCCGCGAGCGCCACCGCGAAGGCCGTGCCCTCACCGCCCGACACCAGCGCTCCGGTGTTGCAGTGCGTCAGAATCCGGTGCCCACCGCCCGGCAACAGCTCGTCCAACAGGGCCAGCCCGTGCGCGGCCATGCGTGCGCTGGCCTCGGCGTCCTCCCGGTGCAACCGCCGCGCCGCCGCCAGCGCGGCCCCGGCCGCCTGCTCGGGATCACCTCCCTTG
>NZ_JAWOAI010000773.1:0-3459 GCF_033194735.1 Streptomyces sp. W16 | reverse complement strand
GGCCCGCTCGGCGGGGGACAGCCCGGCCAGCGGGTCCGCGCCGCCCAGGGCCCGCTGCAGGACGTGCAGTTCACCCGAGGCGTCGAGCACGGCGAGCAGCAGCAGCTTCCGGGTCGGGGCCGGGAGCGCGGCGACCCGGGTGGAGAAGATGCCCTTGAGGCGCTCGGTCAGCTGCAGCACGGCCGGCAGGGTGGAGCGTGCCGTGTGCTGCAGGTCGTTGAGGGGGACCGGCAGTTCCAGCAGGGCCAGGGGGTTGCCGCGGGCCTCCGCGACCAGCCGGCGGCGGACCCGGGCCGCCATGGCGGGGAACCGCCCGGCCACCAGCTCGTCCGCCGAGACGTCGTCGAGTGGCCGGACCTCGTGCTCGGGTATCCCGATGTTGCTGAGAAAGGACACGTCACCGGTCCGGGACGCCCCCAGCACCGTGAGGTGCCCGGTGCGCGGGGAGTGGGCGAGGGTACCCAGGACCGTGGCGCTGGACCGGTCCACCCAGGCCACGTCGTCGACGATCAGCGCGAGCGGAGCGGCCTCGGTGGCGACCTGGGCCACGAGGGCCTGTACGGCGTTGGCGATGGCGAGGAGTTCGGTGGGCTGTTCCTCGGACAGACCGCGGACCGCCTGGAGGGTCTCCGCCTGCCGGGCGGGCAGCGCGGGAATCGCGTCGGCGAGGGGTTGCAGCAGCTGGTTCAGGGCCGAGAAGCCGACCCCCTGCTGGAACGGGCAGCCGGCCACCCGCAGCACCCGGAAGCCGGCCCCGGCCGCGCGCGGCGCCGCGGTGTCCAGCAGCGCGCTCTTGCCCACCCCGGCCTCCCCGGTCAGCATCAGCGCGCCGCCGCAAGCCGGGGCGGAGTCGAAGTGCCGGTCGAGCAGGGCCAGTTCGGCCGATCGTCCGACGAGGACCGCCGGTGTGATGGATGCCGATGCCATGACGCCTCCCGTAGGGGTCGGGCAGGAACAGGAACACGGGGCGTGACACTGACAAGATGTGGGACCGGTCCAAAGGTTCGACCCGGGCAGGGTGAATTCGATCACAAGGGCGGGGGTGCGGTGCGTTTCTCCGTCATGAGCATCGCCGTTTTCTGGCCGGATAGGATGAAGTGTGTCTTCCTGGAGCCAAGCTCTGACCGTTTCCTCCGCGAGTGCCTGGGACGAGGTCTTCACCGGTCTGCACGGCGCGAGCCGCATCAGAGTGCCGGACCGCCGCGCTCCGTGGACCGGGCACCTGGAGTGGCAGCGGTCGAAGACCTACAGTCTCGCCCTGTGCTCCGGCGGAGAGGAAGTGGTCGACCGGGACACCCGGCACATCCGCACCGATCCCCGCGGCACCCATGAACTCCTCGTCCCGCTCGCCGGTTCGGCCTGGGTGGAGCAGGGCGCGGCGTCGGGTGAGATCGGGCCCGGTGTCATGGCGCTGTGCGACATCGACCGGCCGCTGACGTTCGCGCACGGCGCCGGCCACCGCAGCATTTCGCTGATCGTGTCCGGCGGGCGGCTCTCCGCGCGCAGCGCGCTCGCGGCCGGGGGACCGCATCTGCTCGACGGCACCCGCGGACTCGGCCGGGTCGTCCGGCAGTTGACCACCACCCTGCACGAGGAGCGCGAGCATCTCTCCGAGTCGAGTTTCGACCTCGCCTGCGACCGGCTCCTCGACCTGGTGTGCCTGGCCGCCGAGGGCGGCGTCGACTCGGCGCCCACCGGACAGCGGGCGAGCGTCGAGGCCGCGATCCGGCGCCACGTCCGTGAGCACGCCTGCGACCGGGACCTGGACGTCGGCTCCGTCGCGCGGGCGCTCGGCTGGTCGGCGCGCTACGTCCAGCAGGTGCTGCAGGCCGCGGGCACGACCTCGCGCGACCTGATCCGCCGCGAACGGCTGAACGTCGCCCGCGCCCGGCTGGCGAGCGGGAGTTGGACCACGTACTCGATCGCCGAGATCGCCCACGCCAGCGGCTTCGGCAGCCACGCCTCCTTCGCCACCGCGTTCCGCGCCGAGTTCGGCATCACCCCGCGCGAAGTCAGGCGCGGCGCCCAGGAGTTGTCCGGCGCAGACGCGGGCCCCGCCGCACAGCCGTAGACGGCGCCCCTAGGAGCCGGCCGGGGTGAAGTACCGGCGCGGATTGTCGACCAGCATGGTGGTGATCTGGGCCTCCGTGACGCCTGCGGTGCGCAGGGCCGGGAGCACCTGGTCGTGGAGATGGGTGTGGTGCCAGTTCGGCGCGATCTGCTCCCGTACGCCCGGCGGGAACCAGTCGATGTGGCAGGACGCGTCGTGCGACAGCACCATCCGTTCCGCGAAGCCCTCCCGGGCGAGCGCGGCGACGGTCGCCACCCGCTCGTCCTCGGGCAGCAGGATGTCGAGGCCGAACCGGTCCATTCCCACGTACGAGCCGTTGTCGACGAGTTCGTGCAGATAGTCCAGGTCGGCGGTGTCACCGCTGTGCCCGATGACGACCGCGCCGAGGTCCACGCCCTCCTCGCGCAACACGTTCTGCGCGACAAGTCCCGTACGGGCGGCGGCACTTGTGTGCACCGTGATCGGAGCGCCGGTCCGCAGATGGGCCTGCGCCACCGCGCGCATCACCCGCTCCACGCCCGGCGTGAGGTCGTTCTCGATGGCGCACTTGAGGAACGCGGCCCGGACACCGGTGTCCGCGATGCCCTCGGTGAGTTCCCGGACGAACAGGTCGGTCATGCCCTCGGGGCCGCCGAGCACCGTGCCCGGGCCGTGGTAGCGGTAGAAGTCGGGGATGTCGGCCAGCGTGTAGATGCCGGTCGCCGCAACGATGTTGAGGTCGACCTGCGCGTTGACCCGGGCGACGCGCGCCACGTTGCGGCCGAGTCCGATCACGGTGGGGTCGACGAGCGTGGTGACACCGGTCGCGGCGAGCGCCTTCAGCCGGCTCACCGCGTCGTCGACGCGCTCCTGTTCGTCCCAGGTCTCCGGGAGGCTCTGCCGGAGTTCCTCACTGACGACGAAGACGTGCTCGTGCATCAGGACGGTACCGAGGTCGCTCACCGCCACGGGCCCGCGGACGGTCTGAACCTGGGGGGTCGAGGTCATGCTCATCCTTCGTCGCCGGTCCCGGACACCGGTGCCGGTGACCGCTCGCCACCACGCTGCGCACCGGGTCCGCATTCATGGAGCCGACTCTGCCAAGCACACACCGGCACGGTCTTCCGCTCCGGCGCGCGGTTCTTTCGCGTGGGCGCGCGGTCCTGCCGTCTGCCGCATCGCCGGGCGCGCCGGTCATGTCGTGAATGGCGTGCTACGTCGTCTTCTGCCCCGCGCTGGTACGTTGCTCGGGCGTCGGAGCCGTCCGCCGCCCCACGCACCCGGGAAGAAGGAGAGCCGTCCAGTGGCCCCGCACGGGACGCGCCGCAGCCTGCCGGCCCTGTTCACCGCCGCCCTCGCCCTCGTCCTGCTGGCCGGACCGGCCTGCGTGCCCGGCGGCGAGCCCCCGC
>NZ_JAWOAI010000772.1:0-3466 GCF_033194735.1 Streptomyces sp. W16 | reverse complement strand
CCGCGAGGCGGCCCGCGCCGCCTGGGCCGCGCACGACCGCGGCGAGGCTCCGGACCAACTCGCCCTCGGACTCGTCGAGGCGTTCGGTGTGGCCGAAGTGCCCGCGCTCGGCGCCGCGTTGGAAAGCGCTTCAGACGTCTCCGCCGAATGGGGGCGTCACTCCCGTGTCGTCTTCACGGCGGCCGACGCGGGCTCGCTCCTCGCACGCGAGGTGATAGCGGAGGCCGGCCGGTCCCTCGCCGCACTCGTCGTACGGCTCGCCGAACGCGGTGTCCCCGTCGACGACGTGGTGGTCTCGGGCGGCACCGTCCTCGCCCAGCCCCTCCTGTACGACGCCCTCACCAGCGCGCTCGCCGAGCGGGTGCCGGGGGCACGGCCATGGCCCATCCAAGTGCCGCCCGTCGAGGGCGCGGTGGCGTTGGCCCGATCGATCCTGTGAACCGCACGGCCCCCGTTCACCCGGGGGTCATGTGACGGACGCCGAACCCCCTCCACCGGGACACGGCCCACCGCAAATCTTCGCACGTACGCACCAGTTGACGTATGCGCTTTCTGACGTCGTACCGTGCACCCCGAACCACAGCCGATCACACGACCCCTCCCTGGTCCCACGACCTCACCGGCCGCAACGGCCGTAGAACTCAAGAGAGGCACACCCATGCCGTCACCCGCCGGGCACCGTACGGACGCCGGTCGACTCGCCGTGAACAGACGTGGATTCCTCAAGACCTCGCTCGGCGCCTCGGCCGGTGTGGTCGCCGCGCCGACGCTGGTCAGCTGGCTTGCCGCCGCGGACGCCAAGGCCACCACGGCTCCGCTCGCGTTCGTCGACGACTACAAGACGAACGTCATCGCGAACCTGACGCCCGAGACCAACGCCGTGGTCCGGGTCCTCGGCGGCATGGCCCAGATATGGAAGACCGGTTCCGCCTGGAACACCGGCACCCCGCTGCGGCCCGAGATCCTGCGCGCCAACATGCGGTACTGCGTCGACCTCACCGGCCGCCGCACCGAGGCACAGGCGAAAGAGGCGTTCCTCTACGACCGGCAGCACCAGAGCTACGCGATGATCGCGGGCCTGGGTCCGCTGGCCGACCTGTACAAGTCCGGTGCCCTGGCGGTCACTTCGATCACCAGCGCCCCGGACGGCACCCCGGCCACCACGATCAGCGACGCCGTCCCGGCCGACGCGCCCGCCGGTTCCGCGCTCGGCGCCGGCTCACACGACTCCGCGCTCGGCAGGGTCGCCGAACTCGTCGACACCCTGCGCGGCAACTACGCCTCGGGCAACCCGAGCAAGTACGCCTACCAGTACCCGCGTCCGTGGCGCATGAACGAGAAGAGCGAGGTCGTCGACACCGGCACGGTCGACGCGCTCGGCTACCCGGTCTACGACTCCGAGGTCGTCGTCGCCCCGCAACTCCTGCGCCAGCGCAGCACGTCACCGGTCGACGACGGCGGGTTCCCCAGCGGTCACACCAACGCCTTCCACCTGGCGGGCCTCGCCTACGCGTACGCCGTACCGGAGCGTTTCCAGGAACTGGTCACCCGGACCCTGGAGTTGAGCCACACCCGGATCATGGCCGGCATGCACTCCACGGTCGACGTCATGGGCGGTCGCATCATGGCCACCGCGCTGGCCGCCGCCACACTCGCGGACCCGGCCAACGCCGAGCTCAAGGCCGCCGCGCGCGCCCAGGCCCTCGCCTACTTCGAGGCGAAGACCGGCGCGACGGCGGACACCCTGTACGCCTACGCGCACTCGGCGTCCACCGCGACCGACCCGTACGCGGACCGGACCGCCAACTCCCGTGTCGTGGAGCCCAAGTTCACCTACGTGCTGACCCGCAGCGGCCGTGACAAGGCGCTGACCGTGCCGAAGGGCGCGGAAGTCCTGCTGGAGACCCGGCTGCCGTACCTCGACGCGGCTCAGCGGCGCGAGGTGCTGCGCACCACCGCGCTGCCCTCCGGTTACGTCCTGCTCGACGGCTTCGAGCAGTGGGGGCGCCTCAACCTCTTCGCGGCGGCGGACGGTTACGGCTCCTTCGACTCCGATGTCATCGTCGCCCTGGACCTGGCGGCCGGGGGCTTCGGCGCGACCGACGCCTGGCGCAACGACATCGACGGCTGCGGCGGCCTGACCAAGCAGGGTACCGGGACGCTCACGCTGACCGGGCACAACGCGTACACCGGCGGGACCGTGCTCAAGTCCGGTGCGCTGGTGGCCGGTTCGGCGCACGCGCTCGGCCACGGCGACGTGAGTGTGCTCGGCGGCTCGCTGCGGGTCTCCGAGTCCGTGCAGATCCACGGCACCTACGCCCAGCAGTCCGGCACGCTGGAGGTCACGCTCCGCTCGGGCCACCAGCCCGCCGTCGAGGTCACCCGGCGTGCGACGCTCGGCAGGGGCAGCGCGCTGTCCCTGCGGTTCGACGCCGAACACCCGCCGGCCGCGGGCTCCACGGTGCGCGTCCTGGGCGCCTCGGCGCTGCGCGGCCAGTTCGACAGCGTCACGCTGAACTCGGACAAGCTGCGGGCCGTACCGGTGTATACGGCGGAAGGTCTGTCGGTACGACTCCTGAAGCGGTGACGCCCCTGGTGGCGGGAGCGATGCGACAGTAGGGCCATGACCCGGCTCCGGATCGCTCCCGCCACCGAACGGCCGGCCTCACCGCAGGGCGGATGATGGCGCGCGAACAGCACTCGGTCCTCGACCCCGGCACGCTCGACGACGGCGGCGGGCCTCCTCTGCCGCGCGCCACGCAGAGCCGGTCGGTACGCCTCCGCGCCGGGCTGCGGCGCCACCGGCGGTGGCTGCTGCCGCTGCTGGTGGCGCTGCTCCTCGCGCAGATGGCCGCCGTGATGGTCACGACCGCCGTACAGCAGACACCGACCATCGACGAGCCGGTGTACGTGGCCACCGCCACCGTCTATCTGCGCGAGCACAGCCTCGACTACAACCCCGAGCACCCGCCCCTCGGGAAGCTGGTGATCGCCGCCGGGATCGCCCTCGCCGACCCGCACTTCGACGCCTCCTACAAGGGCGACCAGGGCGAGTTGGGCCGCCATCTGCTGTACGAGTCGGGCAACGACCCCTGGCGGCTGATGTTCTGGGCCCGGCTGCCGGTGATCGTGCTGACGCTGCTGTTCGGGCTGGTCGTGTTCGCCTTCGCCCGTGAACTCGTCGGCGCCGCACGGGGGTTGGTGGCACTCGCCCTGTACGCGTTCTCCCCTGACGTAATCGCACACGGTTCGCTGGCCACCCTGGACGTGCCGGAGGCGGGCTTCCTGTTGACGGCGGTGTGGCTGCTGTGGCGGGCCCGTCGGCGGCCTCGGCTGTATGTCCCGCTCGCGGGCGCCGCGCTCGGTGCGGCCGTGGCGACGAAGATGAGCGCCCTGCCCGCCGTACCCGTACTGATGCTCCTGGCCGTGGTGTCGGTGTGGTCCGCCCGCCGCCCGGCCGACCGTG
>NZ_JAWOAI010000771.1:0-3467 GCF_033194735.1 Streptomyces sp. W16 | reverse complement strand
CCCGGAAGCTAAGCCTTACAGCGCCGATGGTACTGCAGGGGGGACCCTGTGGGAGAGTAGGACGCCGCCGAACAAATATTGCGAAAACCCCCGTACCGTTAATTCGGTACGGGGGTTTTCTGCGTTTGAGGGATCCTGAAAAGGGGTCTGCTTGGAAAGCAGATCCCCGTATTACAGACGTCCCGCAGCCTTGAGAGCCAGATACGCGTCTGCCAGTGCCGGTGCGAGGTCGTCCGGTGTCGCGTCGACGATGGTGACGCCATGCCGGCGGAGCTTTTCCGCGGTGCGGTCGCGTTCGGTCTGGGCTCGTGCCGCGGCTGCCGCCTCGTACACCGCTTCCGTGTTTCCACGAGCCGTAGCCATGCGCGCGATGTGCGGATCTGCCAAGGATGCCACCAGAACCGTATGGCGCTGGGTGAGTTGGGAGAGCACGGGGAGCAGGCCCTCTTCGACCGGGGCCGCGTCGAGGCTTGTGAGCAGGACGATCAGGGAGCGGCGCGGTGCTGTGCGGATTGCCGTGGCGGCGAGGGCTCGGGCGTCTGTTTCGACGAGTTCCGGTTCGAGTGTCGCCATCGCGTTGACCAACGAGGGGAGTACGTCGCGTGCCGTGCGGCCCTGGACGAGGGCGCGGACCCGGCGGTCGTAGGCGAGGAGGTCCACGCGGTCGCCGGCGCGGGATGCCAGGGCTGCCAGGAGCAGGGCGGCGTCCATGGAGGCGTCGAGGCGCGGGGCGTCGCCGACGCGGCCGGCTGAGGTGCGGCCCGTGTCGAGGACCAGAAGGATGTGGCGGTCGCGTTCCGGACGCCAGGTGCGCACCGCGACCGTCGTTTGGCGGGCGGTGGCGCGCCAGTCGATGGAGCGGGTGTCGTCGCCGGGGACGTATTCGCGCAGGCTGTCGAACTCTGTTCCTTCGCCGCGGGTCAGCACGCTTGTGCGGCCGTCGAGTTCGCGGAGGCGGGCGAGCTTCGACGGGAGGTGCTTACGGCTGGTGAACGGGGGCAGGACGCGTACGGCCCAGGGGACGGTGTGGGTGCCCTGGCGGGTGAGGAGGCCGAGGGGGCCGTAGGAACGGATGGTTACTCGGTCTGCTTGGCGGTCGCCGCGGCGGGTGGGGCGTAGGCGGGTGGTGAGGCGGCGGCGTTCGCCGGGCGGGACCGTCAGGCGGTGGCGGGATGCGGCGAATTCGGTGCCGGGGAGCCAGCTGCTGGGGGGCCAGGCGTCGCGAATGCGGGCTCGTAGCAGGCGGCGGGACGGGTTGGTGACGGTCAGGGTGACGTCGGCGGATTCGCCCAGGCGTACGGAGGTGTCGCCCGAGCGGGTCAGGCTCAGGTGGCGTACGGGGGCGGCCAGGGCGAAGTCGCAGGCGCAGGCCACCGCCAGGGGGGCGTTGACGGCCAGGATGCCTGTCCAGCTGGGTTCCCAGATGCCTACGGGGAGGGAGCCCAGGGCTGCGAGGAGGGCGGCGCGGCCGGTGAGGGCCATCAGCGGGGGACCGGGACGTGGGCGAGGATCGCGTTGATGACGGAGTCCGCCGTCACGCCCTCCATCTCGGCCTCGGGGCGCAGCTGTACGCGGTGGCGGAGGGTGGGCAGTGCCAGGGCCTTCACGTCGTCGGGGATGACGTAGTCGCGGCCCGTGAGCCAGGCCCACGCGCGCGAGGTGGCGAGGAGGGCGGTGGCGCCGCGCGGGGACACGCCGAGGGTGAGAGACGGCGATTCGCGGGTGGCGCGGCAGATGTCGACTACGTAGGCGGTGATTTCGGGGGAGATCGTTGTTTTGGCGACCGCCGCGCGGGCTGCTTCGAGGTCGGCGGGGCCGGCCACGGGGCGCAGGCCGGCGGCGTGCAGGTCGCGCGGGTTGAAGCCTTCGGAGTGGCGGGTGAGGACGTCGATCTCGTCCTGGCGGGAGGGGAGAGGGATCGTCAGTTTGAGGAGGAAGCGGTCGAGTTGGGCCTCGGGGAGGGGGTACGTGCCCTCGTACTCGACGGGGTTCTGCGTCGCGGCGACCAGGAAGGGGTCGGGGAGGGGGCGCGGGGTGCCGTCGACCGTGACCTGGCGTTCCTCCATCGCTTCGAGGAGGGACGACTGGGTCTTCGGCGGGGTGCGGTTGATCTCGTCCGCGAGAAGGAGGTTGGTGAAGACCGGGCCGGGCTGGAAGCGGAACTCGGCGGAGCGGGTGTCGTAGACCAGGGAGCCGGTGACGTCGCTGGGCATCAGGTCCGGGGTGAACTGGATGCGCTTGGTGTCGAGTTCGAGTGCGGACGCGAGGGCGCGGACGAGCAACGTTTTGGCGACTCCGGGGACTCCTTCTAGTAGAACGTGTCCGCGGCAGAGGAGGGCTACGACGAGGCCGGTCACGGCGGGGTCCTGGCCGACCACGGCTTTGGCGATCTCGGCGCGCAGGGATTCGAGGGAGGCTCGGGCGGCGCCCGGATTCCCTGAGTGCCCGGCGTTGTCAGTGGTCGGGTCCATCATGGACGGCGTACCTCTCTTTCGAGGGCGTCGAGTTGGTCGGCAAGTGCGATGAGGGCCGCGTCGTCGCTGGGCGGCGGGCCGAAGAGGAGGGCGTGCAGGGTCTGTCCGTCGCCGTGGAGGTGCGCGGAGAGCGCGGGAAGCAGGGCTTCGGGCGCGTGCGCCTGGGAGACGGGGACGCCGACGAGAAGGGCGAGGCGAGTGCGGGTGGTGGAGCGCAGAGCGGTGGCCGCGCGGTCGCGGGCGTTCGCCTTGCGGTAGAGGCGGGCGCGGCCTTCGACGGTTTCGGAGGCGCGGATCGCCACGGGGAGTCTTTCGGGTACCAGGGGGCCGAGTCGGCGTGCCCGCCAGAGGGCGGCGAGGGCTGCGGCGATGAACAGCTGCACGGTGCCCCAGAGCCAGCCCGAGGGGAGCAGGTCGAAGAAGCTCTGGCTGCCGGAGTCGGTGGCCGAGGTGTCGGACAGCGAGGGGAGGTACCAGACCAGATGGGGGCGCGAGCCGAGGAGTTGGAGGGCGAGCGAGGCGTTGCCCTGCTTGTCGAGACGCTTGTTGAAGAGGATGTCGGGCGAGCCGATGACGACGGTGTCGCCGCCCCCGGAAGTGTCCGGGAGCCGGAGCAGGGTCGGCCGGCCGTCGCTGGGGTAGCACTCGTCGGCGTCGGTGGCCGTCGTCGTGTACCGGTAGTCGCCGGTTTCCGCGTCGCCCGCGCGCTGGGCGGCGGGCATCGAGCAGTCGGGGGAGAGCGGCGAGTCGTAGCTGGGCCCGGAGTCCACGGTGACCTTGGGGGCGAGCCGGTTCAGGGACGGGGCGCCGGGCGCGATGAGGACCGTACGGCTGCCGGAGTTCGCGAACGCCGCGTGCAGGCCGGCCTGTTGAGGCTTGGTCAGCAGGTCCGGGACGGCGACCAGGAGGGTGGTGTCCGGGCCGGCCGTGGCGCGGGCCTGGGCCAGGGTCGAGACCACGCGCGTGGACACGCCCCGGTCGCCGAGGAGTTCA
>NZ_JAWOAI010000770.1:0-3468 GCF_033194735.1 Streptomyces sp. W16 | reverse complement strand
CGCGCACATCGCGGCGACGCCGATGCCACCGCCTCGGCGGCGCAGTTCGTGCACGAGCGTGACCAGCATCCGTGCGCCGGTCGCGGCGACCGGGTGGCCGAGGGAGCAGCCGCTGCCGCTGACGTTCACGCGGTCGGGGTCGAGACCGAGCAGTTTCACCGCGGCGACGGGCACGGCCGCGAAGGCCTCGTTGATCTCGAAGAGGTCGACGTCGGTCGTCGAAAGTCCCGCGCGGGCAAGGGCTTTGGGGATCACCTTCACCGGAGTGAGGCCCGTCTCGGCGGGGTCGGCGCCGACCGAGGCCCAGGAGCGGACGACGGCGAGTACCGGCAGGCCCAGCCGGTCGCTGGCCACCACCAGCGCGGCGGCACCGTCGTTGGCGCCGCCCGCGTTGCCCGCCGTGATGGAGAAGCCGTCTATCTCCGGGTGGAGCGGCTTGAGCGAGGCCAGCTTCTCCAGGCTCGTGGTGCGGCGGGGGTGTTCGTCGACGGAGAACAGGCCGTGCGGTGTGTCGATGGGCACCAGCTCGGCGTCGAAACGCCCTTCGTCGATGGCGCGAATGGCGTTCTGGTGCGAGCGCAGCGCCCAGGCGTCCATGTCGGCGCGGCTCAGGCCCGCTCGTACGGCGGTGTTCCAGCCGACCGTGATCGACATGTCCAGGTTGGGGGCGTCGGGGCGGTCGGGATGCGTGGGCGGACTCCATGGCTCGACCCACTCCCCGTCCACGCGGAAACGCTGTTTCGGGGATGTGGAAGCCGAGTTGACCCCGCCGGCGATGACGAGTTCGTCCATACCCGCGCGGATGCTGCCCGCCGCGCTCTGCACCGCCGCGAGGCCGGCGGCGCAGTGGCGGTTGTGAGCGAGGCCGGGTACGGCGGTGAGGCCGACGGTCAGTGCCGCGTGCCGGGCGACGACCCCGCCGCCGTAGAGGCCCTCGCCGAGGATCACGTCGTCGATGGCGTCCGGGTCGAGGCCGTCCGTGGCGGCAGCGGCGGCGACGATGTGGTGGGCCAGGTCGAACGCGGTGGTGTCGCGGAGGGTGCCCTTGACGGCGGTGCCGACGGGGGTACGCAGGGCGGACACGAGGACTGCTTCAGGCATGGGTGGTCTCCAACTCGGCCAGCAGGGTTCGGCGCAGCAGCTTTCCGGTCTCGGTCTTGGGCAGTTCGGCGCGGAAGACGATCGTGTCGGGGGTCTTGGAGGAGCGCAGCCGGTCCCTGACCCACTGGCGGACCTCCGCCGGATCGCCCTCGCCGACCACGACAGCGACGATCCGCTGTCCCCACTCGGGGTCGGGCACGCCGATCACCGCGGCCTCCACGATCCCGGGGTGGGCGACGAGCACGTCCTCTATCTCGGCGGGAGCGATGTTCTCGCCGCCGCGGATGATGGTGTCGTCGGCGCGGCCCTCGATGAACAGGTAGCCGTCGGCGTCCAGGCGGCCCCGGTCCCGGGTGGGGAACCAGCCGTCCGCGTCGAGGGCGCTGCGTCCGCCGTATTCGCCGGAGATCTGGTCGCCGCGCACGAAGACGAGTCCGGTCTCCCCGGCACGGGCCGGTTTCCCGTCGTCCTCGCGGATCTCGATCTCGACGCCGGGCAACGGCCGCCCCACGGAGCCGAGCCGGTCCCGTACGGCCGGGTCGGCGGATGCCAGCGCCTCGCGGTGGTCGTCCGGCCCCAGTACCGCGACCGAGGAGGCCGTCTCGGTCAGGCCGTACGCGTTCACGAACCCCGTGCCGGGGAAGATCTCCAACGCCCGCTCCACCACGGGCCGCGGGGTCCTGGCCCCGCCGTAGGCGAGGCTCCGGAGCGTGGGCGTACCGGCGTCGTCCGCCGGGACCTCGGCGACGATGCGGGCCAGCATGGTGGGCACGACGAGTGCGTGCGTGACCTGCTCGCGGCGCGCGGTCTCCAGCCACTCCGCCGCGTCGAAGGCGGAGAGGTACACGAGGCGGCGGCCCGAGTAGAGGTTCGTCAACAGGTTCATCAACCCGGCCACGTGGTACGGCGGGACGGCCACGAGCGCCGCGTCGCCCTCATCGGCGGAGCCGAACTCCTGGGTGTTGAGCACGTATGCCAGCAGGTGGCGGTGGCGCAGCAGGGCCGCCTTGGGTTCGGCCGTCGTGCCGCTGGTGTAGAGGACCACCGCGACGGAGTCCTGGTCCGGGGCCGACTCCGGTGCGCCGGGGTCCTCTTCGGTGCTCAGCAGGGCGTCGAGGTCGGTGGGGCGCAGCACCAGGGCACCGGGGTGGCGGGCCAGGAGGCGGTTCAACTGGTGTTCGCCGAGGCGGTAGTTGAGGGGGATGAACGGGATGCCCGCCAGGGCGGCGCCGAACAGGGCGACCGGGTGGGCGAGGTGACTGGGGCTCAGATAGAGCACGGCCGGGTGGCCTTGGAAGCGGTGTGCGGCGGTGCGGGCGCGGGCGAGCAGTTCCGAGGCGGTCAGGGAGCGGCCGTTCGCCGTGACCACCGGTCGGTCGCCGCCCGAGGCCACCATCTCCAGAATCATGGTTATATTCATGAGAATGCTATTCTCGTCTCACTAGAGCGCTGTTCGCAAGAGAGGAAATCCTTGATGCAGATCAGTGGGAGCTCCGCGGTCGTCGTCGGCGGGGCGGGCGGCCTGGGCGAGGCCACCGTCCGTCGGCTGCACGCGGCGGGAGCGAAGGTCGTCGTAGCCGATCTGGCCGACGAGAAGGGCAAGGCCCTGGAGCAGGAGTTGGGTGTGCGTTATGTGCGCACCGACGCCACCTCCGAGGACGACGTCCAAGCGGCGCTCGCCGAAGCCGAGTCGGCGGGACCGCTCCGGATCTCGGTCGACGCGCACGGCGGTCCGGCGAGCGGTGGCCGGCTGGTCGGCAAGGACGGTTCCCCCCTGGACCTCGCGGGTTTCCGCACGACGATCGACGTGTATCTCACCGGGGTGTTCAACGTGATGCGCCTGGCCGCCGCCGCGATCGCCCGTCAGGAGCCGGTGGACGGCGGCCGGGGTGTGATCGTCAGCACGGCGTCGATCGCCGCGTATGAGGGGCAGATCGGCCAACTCCCTTACGCGGCGGCCAAGGGCGGGGTCGTCAGCATGACCCTGGTCGCCGCCCGCGACCTGTCTCCGCTCGGCATCCGGGTCGTCACGATCGCTCCGGGCACTTTCAACACGCCGGCCTATGGCAAGGCGGGCGACCAGTTGGAGGCCTACTGGGGGCCGCAGATCCCGTACCCCAAACGCATGGGGCTGCCGACCGAGTACGCGGGGCTGGTGCAGCACATCGTCGAGAACGACTATCTCAACGGCGAGGTCGTCCGTCTCGACGGCGCTCTCCGGTTCCCGCCGAAGTGACCGACGTGGGTGAACTGACGGGCGTGAGCGGCTCGTTGAAGGGCAAGGTCGCGTTTGTCGCGGGCGCCAGCCGTGGCATCGGCCGTACGGTCGCGCTGGCGCTCGCCGAGGCGGGCGCCTCGGTCGCGGTC
>NZ_JAWOAI010000769.1:0-3476 GCF_033194735.1 Streptomyces sp. W16 | reverse complement strand
CAACGCGCAGGTCTCCCGCGCGGCCATCGTCGCCGGTACCGCCGCCCCCAAGCCCGTCGCCGCCGGACCCGTCGACATCCACACCACGATCCCGTCCGGCGCCACCGGCCGCGTCCTGCGCCTCGCCGACTCGGCCGCCGCCGGCTGGACGGCCACCCTGGACGGCAAAGCGCGCACCCGCACCACGGTCGACGGCTGGGCCCAGGGCTTCGAACTCCCCGCCTCCGGCGGCAGGTTGGACGTCACCTACGACGACCCGATCGGGCACACCGCCTGGCTGTGGACACAGGGCGCACTCGCCCTCGTCCTCGTCGTGCTCGCCCTGCCGGGCCGCCGCCGTGACATCGACGACGACCTCCCCGAGGAGGAGCTGATCCCGGCCCAGGCGGTCGCGGGCGAGGGCCGCCGGGCCCGCCGTCTGCGCGCCCAGGCGGAGACCGAAGCCGCCGACCATGCGGACGAGGCGGCGGACATCGCGGGCACCGGGGAGTTCGACGCGTTCGGCTCGGGCACCACACCTCCTCCTGCGGAGGAGGAGGTCGCCGCCGCGATCCCGCAGCAGCAGTCCTACGGAGAGTGGGACGCCGCGAGCTACGCGGGCGCCGAGTACGGCACCTACGGCGGCGAGCAGTACCAGGCCGACCAGCAGTACCCGGCGGGCACTTACGACCAGTCGTACCAGGCGGACCCCTACCAGGGCGGCCAGTACGACCCGTACGCCTACGGCGGCCAGCCCCCGGCACCGGCGTACGACCCGACGTACGAACAGGGCTACGACCAGAACCAGGGGCAGGGCCAGGGCTACGACCCGAACTACGACCCCGCTTACGACCCGACGTACGACCCGGCCCAGCAGCATCCGCACGGCAGTGAGCGCCCCGACGGGAGCCAGCAGTGAACCGCACCACCCTGTCCTTCCTCGTCGGCGTGGCCGCGCTCGCCGCCGTCACCGGTTTCGCCGAGATCAAGACACCGGCCGCGTCCGGTGCCCACACCGCGAAGGCGGCCGCCCAGCTGCCCGTGGAGCGCACCAGCCTGCTCTGCCCGGCGCCGAGCACCTCCGACCTCGCAGACACGTCGTACACGTCCTTCACGCCCGTCACGAAAGGCACGGACGACAGCGGCAAGGCCGAACTCCAGCCCGCGGGCGAGGAATCGGGCGACGGCACGAGCAGCAAGAAGAAGCCTGCCAAGCCCGTCCTGGAGCCCAAGGCCCCCGGCACACCGGCCACCGGCACCCGTTCCGGCGGCGACTCGCCCGCGCTGCTCGGCACGGCCGAGGGCAAGTACGCGCCCGGCTGGACCGTCCAGGAGACCACCGAGGTCGCCGCGGGCAACGGACGCGGCCTCCAGGGCGTCAACTGCACCGCCCCGGACACCGAGTTCTGGTTCCCGGGCGCCAGCACCTCCGCCGACCGCACCGACTACGTGAACCTCACCAACCCGGACGACTCCGCCGCCGTCGTCGACATCGACCTCTACGGCAAGGACGGCGACCTCAAGTCGACGGTGGGGGAGGGCATCACGGTCGAGCCGCACGCCGACGAGCCGATCCTGCTGTCCACGCTCACCGACGACCAGGAGGCCGACCTGACCGTGCACGTGGTCGTGCGCAGCGGCCGGGTCGGCGCGGCCGTGCAGGCCCTCGACGCCAAACTCGGCGGCGACTGGCTGGCCGCGTCCACCGACCCGGCGGGCAGCCTGGTCATGCCGGGCATCCCGAAGGACGCCACCTCGGTGCGGCTGATCGCCTTCACCCCGGGCGACTCGGACGCGGACCTCAAGGTGCGGCTCTCCTCGCCCACCGGGATGATCACGCCGGCCGGGCACGAGACCGTGCACGTCAAGGCGGGCATGACGACCGCCGTCGACCTGGGCGACGTCACCCGCGGCGACCCGGGCTCCCTGGTCCTGACGCAGACCGACCAGTCCGTGCCGGTCGTCGCCGCGCTGAAGGTCGTAAGGGGCAAGGGCAGCAAGCAGGAGACGGCGTTCATCCCGGCGACCGGCCCGGTCGGCACGCGCGCGACGTCCGCCGACAACAGCTCCAAGGGCTCCACGCTGTCCCTGGTCGCGCCCACCCGCACCGCGACCGTCAAGGTCACCGCGTCCGCGGGCAGCGGTGGCGGTACGCCGGTCTCGAAGACGTACACCATCAAGGCCGGCACCACACAGGACGTCGAACTCCCGGTCCCCGGCGGCCTGAAGGGCACCTACGCGCTGACCGTCGAGCCCCAGTCGGGCGGCCCGGTGTACGCGGCCCGGACGCTGTCGGCGACCGAGGAGGGCGTACCGGGCTTCACGATCCAGACGCTGCCCGACGACCGGGGGATGGTGTCGGTGCCGCAGACGGACGAGGACCTGTCGGTCCTCCAGAAGAAGTAGCGGCCCGCGACCCCACGCGCGCGGGGAGGGGTCAGTCCTCCCCGTAGCGAGGATCGACGGTCTCCGGGGTGAGCCCCAGCAGTTCGGCGACCTGCTCCACGACGATCTCGTGGACCAGGGCCGCGCGTTCGTCGCGCCCCTTCGTACGGATCTCGACCGGCCGCCGATAGATCACCACGCGCGCGGGCTGCCCCTCACGGGCGGCGATCGTGCCCCCCATGGGCACCGACTCGTCGTTCCAGCCCTCGCCCGCACCACCCAGTCGAGGGACTTCGAGGACGAGGAAATCGATGTCGGCCAACTGCGGCCAGCGTCGCTCCAGGCGCTCCACGGAGTCCTGCACCAGATCCGCGAACGCCTCGGCCCGGCTCGCGGCCAGCGGAACCTGCGGCGGTGCGATCGGGCCGCGCATGCCCCGGCCGTGGCGATCGCGGCGGCGGGGCCCGGGGCCGGCGGCGGGGGGCGGTACGGGGGTGTCCATCACTGGTGAAGCCTAGTCCCCGTCAGGTCCGGCCGCCGGACTCCACTCGCCGTCCGGGCGCTCGACGCCATGTCGCCGGATGACCATTCCAGCCAAGGTTGGGCTCGATTCCGTATGTCTCCAAGACCGTCGCTCTCAAGGCAATTGACGGTGTTTGTGCCGAGTGGTGACCGGACCCGGCCCCGTTCGAGATCCCGGGAAGGGGTGTTCGTGCAGGTCAGCGGTGCGTTGCCGGAGAGACGTGTGGGGTGTTTCACAACCCGACACGGTGGAGTGACCTGGAGGAGAGTCGTCGCGGCCCGCTCAAGAGTGCGGTACCGTCCAACGTCGTGAGCCCTGTACGTCGCTGTTCGCGCACCGCTTGCGGCCGGCCCGCCGTCGCGACGCTGACGTACGTCTACGCCGACTCGACCGCGGTCCTCGGCCCGCTCGCCACCTACGCCGAACCCCACTGCTACGACCTGTGCGCCGAGCACTCCGAGCGCCTCACCGCGCCCCGCGGCTGGGAGGTCGTCCGCCTCCTCGACAGCTCCGCTCCGGCCCGCCCGAGCGGCGACGACCTGGAGGCACTCGCCAACGCCGTGCGCGAGGCGGCCCGCCCCCAGGAGCG
>NZ_JAWOAI010000768.1:0-3484 GCF_033194735.1 Streptomyces sp. W16 | reverse complement strand
CACCCGCCGGGTCCTCGAAGTCGCCGCTCCCCCAACGGCGTTGATCTACGACAACGACGTGATGGCCGTCGCCGGCGTGGCCGCCGCGACCGAACTCGGCTTCTCCGTACCGGCGGACGTGTCGGTGGTCGCCTGGGAGGACTCCGCGCTGTGCCGCATGGTGCGGCCGTGGCTGTCGGCGCTGTCCCGGGACAGCGTGGAGTTCGGCCGTACGGCCGCCCAGGAGTTGACCGCGCTGCTGGACGGCGGCCCGGCGCGCACGGTACGGGTGCCGGTACCGCGGCTGATCGAGCGGGACAGTACGGGACCGGCACGGGTGTGAAAGTGCTGTGTCTCCCGGTTCGAGCCCGAATCGCCGGACACCGTCGAGTACTTCGTGTGAGGCTTTGCCCATGACCTCCGAAGACCCGCTGGCCGACCGGCTCCAGCTCGACCGGCCGCACTCCGCCCGTGTGTGGAACTTCCTCCTGGGCGGCAAGGACAACTACGCCGCCGACCGGGAAGCCGGCGAGATGATCATCAAGATGTTCCCGGACATCGCCCTGCTCGCCCGCCTCCAACGAGGCTTCCTGGTCCGGGCCGTGCACTATCTCGCCGCGGAGGCGGGCATCCGCCAGTTCCTCGACATCGGAACCGGCCTGCCGACCGTCGACAACACGCACGAGGTCGCGCAGCGCATCGCGCCCGAGAGCCGCATCGTCTACGTCGACAACGATCCGCTGGTCCTCGTGCACGCCCAGGCGCTGCTCACCAGCACTCCGGAGGGCGCCTGCGCCTACGTCGAGGCCGATGTCCGCGATCCCGAGGGGATTCTCGAAGCCGCCGCCCGGACGCTGGACTTCAGCAAGCCGATCGCACTGACGATGCTGGGCATCCTGGGCCAGATCCCGGACTCGGACGAGCCCGAGGCCGTCGTGGCCCGCTTCCTCGACGCGCTGCCCCCGGGCAGCTATCTCGCGCTGACCGACGGCACCGACACCAACCCGGCGCTCAACCAGGCGATCTCGGTGTACAACGCCAACTCGGCCAGCTCCTACTACCTGCGCAGCCCCGAGCGAGTAGCGGCCTTCTTCGAGGGTCTCGAAGCCGTCGAGCCCGGCATCGTCCCCATTTCGCGGTGGAGGCCCGAGCCTGTCGACGTGGGCCGTGATCCGTCCGACGCGGACACGATGTGCGGCATCGGCCGCAAGGTCTGAGCAGCAACAGCGAGGCGGGGCACCGGAGTTGAGCCGGGGCCCCGCTTTCTTGTGTGTCCGCTTTCTTGTGTGTGCGGCGTCAGAGCCGGAACAGCGCCCAGACCGTCTTCCCGCCACCCGCCCGCAGGTTCCAGCCCCATGAGTCGCTGAGCGCGGAGACCACCTGGAGGCCGCGCCCGGACTCCGCGAACTCGTCCGGGTGCCCCTCCACGGGTATGCGGTCGCTGTCGTCGGTGACCGCGCACACCGCGTACGGCAGCCGGTCCCACACCGCGAGCCACAGTGAAGGCTGCGGCTCCACCGGCGAGTTGGGCGCCCGGCCGTAGCGCAACGCGTTGCTCACCAGTTCCGACACGGTGACCGCCATGTCGTCGACGAGTTCGTCCCCGGCCCGGTCGGCCAGCGCGGCGCGGGTGAAGTCCCGTGCCACATGCGCCGATTGAGGCATCGGGGGCACGACCAGGACGGAACAGAGAGCCGGGTCGCCTCCGTCCCCGACCGCGGGGACCAGGGTGATGGTCTGCCCCGGTGCGGGTCGGCCGACCTCGTCGACGGCCCGGCACAGCCATTCCCAAGTGCCCTCGATCCGCAGGGAGTCGAGCGGCCGTACGACTTGCTCTGCGGACATCGCGACCCCTGAGACCCCAAGAGAACAACTGCGCGCGCTACACCTGTCCGGAACATGGTCCTCCGACTGCCCCTGCGAACGCAAGTGCATCGGCAATTACCGCTGCAATTGCAGACGATCTTGCGAGCGGTCCCCCCGAGGGCTATCGTCCTCCACATCACCAATGGGTGCAATTGAAGCTGCAATTGCATTCGATCTTCCGGGGGAGCGATGAGGCCTCAGAACCAGCACGAGAACGGCATGGCGGCGACCCTGCTGAGCGGCGCGGAGTGGCGCAAGAGCCACCACAGCAACCCCGAGGGAAACTGCGTCGAGTTGGCCGCGCTCTCCGACGGTCACATCGCCGTGCGCAACTCGCGCCATCCCGAAGGTCCGGCGCTCGTCTACACCAGCGCCGAGATCTCCGCGTTCGTCCGCGGCGTGAAGGACGGCGACTTCGACGGCCTACTCCCCGGTCGCTGAAGTCAGGCAAACCCGCGGATGGCCGGAAGGCGCCGGACACAGGCCGGCACCTTCCGGCTCCTTCACTCCCTGCAGTTATCCGGAACCTCGGTGCTACGATCCTCCTTTGAGTCCCGAAAACTTGCGGACGGTATCGGCGCGACCGCCGAGGGGATGAACATGACTGCAGCTCAACCGGAACACGCCCCCTTGGGTACGGACGTGCTGAGCCTTCAGCGCGGTGGTCCGACCGTCCAGCGCATGATGCTGGGCACCCGGCTGCGCCGTCTGCGCGAGTCCCTCAACATCACCCGCGACACGGCCGCTTCGGCCATACGCGCCTCTGACGCCAAGCTCTGCCGCATGGAGTTGGGCCGCGTCGGCTTCAAAGAACGTGATGTGGCAGACCTGTTGACGCTGTACGGCCTCCATGAGCCGGACGCCCGCCAGGAGTTCCTGGACTCGGTCCGCCGCGCCAACGAACCCGGCTGGTGGCGCGCCTACGGCGACTCCTTCCCGGCCTGGTTCGAACAGCACCTGGGGCTGGAGGAGGCCACCTCCCTCATCCGCACCTACGAAGTGCAGTTCATCCCGGGCCTGTTGCAGACCGCCGGATACGCCGAGGCCGTCATCCGGCTCGGCCGCCCCGTCGACACCCCGGACTCGATCCAGCGGCGCGTCGAACTCCGCATGACCCGCCAGGAGTTGCTGACCCGGCCCGATGCGCCGAAGCTGTGGGTCGTGGTGGACGAGGCGGCGCTGCGCAGGCCGCTCGGCGGGGTCGACGTGATGCGCGAGCAGCTCCGGCATCTCGTCGAGACGGCCGCCCTGCCGAACGTCACGCTGCAGGTGCTGCCCTTCCATGTGGGCGGCCATGCGGCGGCCGGCGGTCCGATCACCGTGCTGCGCTTCCCGGTACCGGACCTGCCGGACATCGTCTATCTCGAACAGCTCACCAGCGCCCTGTACTTGGACAAGCCGGAGGAGGTCGACCGCTATCTCGCGGTCATGGACCGGCTGAGTCTGGTGGCGCTGCCCGGCCCCGAGTCGGTGGTCTTCCTGGAGAAGCTCCTCAAGGACATGTGAGCCTCAGACCCGCGACCGGTACAGCCCGAACTCCGCGATCCGTACGGTGTCCCGGGCCGCCGTCGCGCGGACCCGCCAGCGCCGGGCGCGTACGGGTGCGGGCAGCAGCAGGATGCGGCCGGCGCCGATCGTC
>NZ_JAWOAI010000767.1:0-3522 GCF_033194735.1 Streptomyces sp. W16 | reverse complement strand
CGGCCGCAGGTGTCCCAACTCGTCGGCGCGGCCCAGGCAGCGTGCCGAGCCCCGGGTCGCGATGTCGAGGGCGTCGCGCGCGGTCATCGCCCCGGGTCCGCCCCGGTAGCGGCCCAGCAGCAACGCGCCGCGGGTCTCCATCCAGAGCGAGGCGTGGTCGGTGGAGGCGGAGCCGTCGCAGCCGATGCCGACGGGCAGGCCGAGTTCGC
Source organism: Streptomyces sp. W16 (assembly GCF_033194735.1). Classification (NCBI taxonomy): domain Bacteria; kingdom Bacillati; phylum Actinomycetota; class Actinomycetes; order Kitasatosporales; family Streptomycetaceae; genus Streptomyces; species Streptomyces sp. W16. The sequence continues at coordinate 3,313 of NZ_JAWOAI010000767.1, read as the reverse complement.
GCATCTCCTTCACCCGCGCCGTGCCGCCGCCGATCAGCATGTTGGAGCTGGGGCAGTGCGCCACACCGACACCCGCGGCGGCGAGGCGCCGCAGTTCGTCGTCGTTCGGGTAGATGCAGTGCGCGACCCAGGTGCGGTCGCTCATCCACCCGGTGTCCTCGAAGTACTCCACGGGCCGGCAGCCGTAGGTCTCCAGGCAGTAGGTGTCCTCGTCGCGGTCCTCGGCGAGGTGGGTGTGTAGCCGTACGTCGTACCGCTCGGCGAGTTCCGCGGTCGCCGTCATCACGTCCTTGGTGACCGAGAACGGCGAGCAGGGTGCGAGCGCGACCCGGATCAGCGCGCCGGGTTCCGGGTCGTGGTGGGCCTTGATCAGCCGCTCGCTGTCGGCGAGCACCTCGTCGGTGCTCTGGGTGACGCTCCTGGGCGGCAGTCCCCCGTCCTCGACGGAGCGGGTCATCGAACCGCGTGTCGCGTGGAAGCGGAAGCCGATGTCACGGGCGGCGCGGATCTCGGCGTCGACCAGGTAGGGGCGTGGATGCACATAGAGGTGGTCGGAGGATGCGGTGCAGCCGCCCATGAGGAGTTCTGCCATACCGACGTACGCCGATACGTATGCGGCCTCCTCGTCGAGGCTCGCCCACAGCGGGTAGAGCGTGGTCAGCCAGTCGAAGAGGGTGCCGTTGACGGCGGGCGCGTAGGAGCGGGTGAGGTTCTGGTAGATGTGGTGATGGGTGTTGATCAGGCCCGGGGTGACGAGCCGCCCGGTCGCCGAGACGGTCGTAGCGGCTTCGGGCTCGGACCCTCCCGCGCCGACGGCGGTGACCCGACCACCCGTGACGGCGACCCAGCCACCCGGGATCTCCCGCCCACCGTCCACGACGAGCAGTTCGGCGTCCTTGACCAGCAGATCCACGGCTGATGACATGCCGACATGGTAGGCGCGGGGCGCCGCACAGGCCTGGCGAGTCCTCCGATGTCACACGTACGGTGCGATCATCCGCGGTCACCCTTCACAAAGGCGGTCATCGATGGCCCTGTTCGACCTTCCGCTCGACGAACTCCGTGAGTACCGCAGCGAGTCCGCCGCGCCCGAGGACTTCGACGCCTTCTGGTCCAAGACCCTCCGGGAGGCCCGCGAGCACGATCTCGACGCCCGCTTCGAGCCGGTCGACACGGGGCTGTCCACGGTGCGGGTGTACGACGTGACGTTCGCCGGGTTCGGCGGTCACCCGGTGAAGGGCTGGCTGCGGCTGCCGGCCGACGCGGCCCAACCCCTGCCGCTGGTCGTGGAGTTCGTCGGTTACGGCGGCGGGCGCGGCCTCCCGCACGAGAACCTGCTGTGGGCGTCGACGGGCCGTGCGCACTTCATCATGGACACGCGTGGTCAGGGCAGCGCGTGGGGCGGTGGCGGGGGCACTCCGGACCCGGTGGGCGGCGCGCCCGCGTATCCCGGCTTCATGACCCGGGGCATCGACGCCCCCGAGAACTACTACTACCGCCGGGTGTTCACGGACGGGGTGAGGGCCGTCGAGGCGGCCCGCTCGCACCCGTCGGTCGATCCCGCGCGCACGGTGGCGGTCGGCGCGAGCCAGGGCGGCGGCATCACTGTCGCCGTGGGCGGGCTGGTCGGCGACCTGGCCGGGATCGCGCCGGACGTCCCGTTCCTGTGCGACTACCCGCGCGCCGCGACCCTCACGGACCGCGACCCGTACCGGGAGATCGGCAACTATCTGAAGACCCATCGTGGCCGCACCGAGGACGTGCTGCGCACGCTCTCGTACTTCGACGGCGTCAACTTCGCGGCCCGTGGCCGCGCCCCCGCCCTCTTCTCGACCGGCCTGGAGGACCAGACCTGCCCGCCCTCCACCGTGTTCGCCGCGTTCAACGCCTGGGCGCACGAGGACAAGCGGATCGAGGTGTACGACTTCAACGACCATGAGGGCGGCGGCCCTTACCAGGAGGCGGTCAAGCTGGACTGGCTGCGGTCGTACGTCTGAGGGGTGCCGTATGGACATGACCACGCATGAGGCCGCCGAGCGTTTCGTGCGCGTCTGGGCGCGGGCCTGGGCCGGGCACGATGTGGACGCGCTGCTGGAGTTGTACGCCGACGACTGCGTCCACCGCTCGATGCCGTTCCGTGAACCGCACCGCGGGCGGGCCGAGTTGGCCGTGTATCTGCGCTGGTCGTTCGCGGCGGAGCAGGTGAGCGACGTGCGGTTCTCGGCGCCGGTCGTCGGCCAACAGGGCGTTGCTGTCGCGGAGTTCCGTGTGTGGTCGGTCGAGGACGGCGAGCCGTGCACGCTCGCCGGTTGTGTCTTCGTGCGCTTCGACGAGGCCGGGCTGGCCACCGAGACCCGCGACTACTGGCACACGGAACCAGGTCACCGGGAGCCTTCGGGGACGCTGTTCTTCAATTGAACATACGACACCTTCCACCCAGTCCGACCAGTCGGTATGTTCGGGGGGTCCGGGTCGCAGCGTCGCGGCCCGGACTCACGGCGGACCACGGAGGCACCATGTCCGAGCAGCAGCCAGCCATCGACGGCCACTGCGACGCCCGCTTCACGGCGGTGCGCACGGCGTTCGAGGAGAACTTCCGGGACCGGGACGAACTGGGCGCCGCCGTGACCGTCACGCTGGACGGCGAGACCGTGGTCGACCTGTGGGGCGGCTGGGCCGACGCGGCACGGACCCGCCCCTGGGAGCGGGACACGGTGGTCAACGTGTGGTCCACGACCAAGGGCCCGGTGGCCCTGTGCGCCCACATCCTCGCCGACCGGGGGCTGCTCGACCTCGACGCCCCGGTGGCCACGTACTGGCCGGAGTTCGCCGCCGCCGGCAAGGAGAACGTTCTCGTACGACACCTGCTGTCGCACCGCGCCGGACTGGCGGGCCTGCGCGAGCCGCACTCTCTCGCGCAGCTCTACGACTGGGAGTTGACGACCCGTCGGCTCGCCGCCATGGAGCCCTGGTGGGAGCCGGGGACGCGGTCCGGGTACCACGCGCTCACCTACGGCTTCCTCGTCGGCGAAGTGGTGCGCCGGGTCTCGGGGTTGCTCCCGGGGGCCTTCCTGGAGCGGGAGGTCACCGGCCCGCTCGGGATCGACTTCACCATCGGGCTGCCGGAGAAGGAGGCCGGCCGGGCGGCCGAGCTGGTGCATCCGCCCGCCGCGTCGAGCAGTGAACAGACCGCGATCTTCAGCCAGTTGGCACCCGCCGCGATCGCCGCGCTGACCAACCCGATCGCGGGCGCGGCCGAGGCCAACACCGCGGAGTGGCGCGCCGCGGAGATCCCGGCGGCGAACGGCCACGG
>NZ_JAWOAI010000766.1:0-3529 GCF_033194735.1 Streptomyces sp. W16 | reverse complement strand
CCGCCGACGAGGGACTGGCGCGGCGGCTGCGCGCGCTCGCCTGCACCGCGCCGCTGCACGACCTCGACGCGCGCAAGGCCAACCTCGCGGGCGAGTACTCGGTGTACGGCATGGCGGAGGTGGCCCTCGCCGCCATCGACCTGGTCACCCTCAACATGGACTTCGACACGGGTGCCGACCACGACCAGATAGTGGCCAGGCTCATCCCGCGCATCGCCGCCCAGGCCCCGCAGCGCCCCGTCGCCGAGCACGAGCGCGTCGCCCGCTGGGTCCTGGAGAACCTGATCAACGTCGGCAGCGTCGACCGCGGCTTCCGCACGGTCTACGGCACGTTCGCCCAGGACGGCACCTATGTGCGCCGCGACTACGACTTCAAGCTGATCGAGGAGGTCCCCGGCTACGGCGGCAGCGTCTACCTCCGTACGACGGACGAGGCCGTCAACGTCCTCGTGGGCGCCCTCGACACCGACGTCACCAGCGCGCAGATCGCCGCCGAGGTCAAACTGGAGGTGCTGATCAGCCGCGGCCGGCTCGCCGACGCCCAGCTGGCCGCCGAGCAGGCCCGGTACCGGACCGTGCAGTACTCGGAGACCCTGCGCCGCGCCCTGGACGCCACCCGGCGCAACGTCCGCGCGGTGGACTGGCTCAACGCCGTGCCCGACATGATCGCCGAGGCCCTCGACCACGTGGCCGACCGCTACCGCCACGAGAACGCGATCCTCACCAACATCCGCAAGGCCCGCGACGAGTCCGAGGACCCCGAACAGAAGCGCCGCGCCGCCGAGTTGGTCGACATCGTCAAGGACTGCATCCGACGGCACACGCAACTCCAGTCGCGCCTCCTGGAGGCCGGGCCGCTGTTCCGCGCCGAGCAGGACCGGCAGGCCTTCGCCACGCCCATGACGACATCGGGGATAGACCTCTACGGCCATCTCGTCTCGCCCGTGCTGCCGCTGCCCCTGGAGCAGGCGATCCGGGTCACGGACGCGTTCTTCGCGCGCGGGACGGGGCTGCGTACGCCGGTGTCCGTTCGGGTGGGGGATCTCGTCGAGATACTGCTGACGCCGCCTCAGGAGCGGGAGCACCTCGGTGCGGAGATGCCGGAGCCGGATCTCATCGCCACGCCGGACGACAGCCGCTTCAGCGAGGAGCAGCTGGCGGCGGCGATGGAGTTGCTCGATCTGCCGGCGGATGCGCCTCGGCGGTTGTCGGGGTTGCTTGCGGATGCGCGGCGGCGGGATCCCGAACTTCCTTATCTGGTGGCTTTGTTGGCTGTGCATGCGGCCAGTCCGCCCGTTGGTACGGCTTATCGGCAGGGAGAGCCGAAGCTTCTGTTCGCCGTGGATGACGGGGTCGAGCTGGATGATCCCGAGTTCGGTGGGGCCGATCTGATTGTGGGGATGGCCCTTTTGGACACGTTGGGGATGGCTGCGGGGCGGAGTGAGGCGGCGTGATGGTTCTGTCGTTGTTTGAGTGCGGGCTCGCTGTGGCTGGTCGCGCCCACGCGGCGGAGCCGCAAATGTCACAGCCCCGCGCCCCTGAAGGGGCGCTTGGCCTCAGCCCCGTCTTCAAGTTCAAGGAGTTGTCGTCGTGAGTGAGCCCGCCGAATGGAGTGAGCCCGAAGGTGTCGCCGCGCCGGTGACCGCTGTCATCACGCCCGCCGACGCCGCTGACGCGGCTCGCCTCGTCGCGTTCGGGCTGCAGCCCAAGTTGCAGCCCGCGCGGGATCAGGAATATGCGGAGCTGCTGCGCCGGTACCGGGAGGACCCGCCGTTCGCCCGGCTCGCCGATGCCGTGGCCGCCGGGCTCGGCCTTGTTGTCCTGGAGGTGTCCCCGCGCGCGGGGATGGCCGTGACCGCCGCCGAGGACTCGGTGTTCGCCGTCCGCATGGGCGACTACGCGCGTCGTACGGCCGCCGACTCCGGGGACCGCTTCCTGCACGGGCTCGCGCATCTCTCCGTCGCCGCGATGGCGTTCCCGCGCCCCGAGGACCTCGCCGACGACGGCTACATCGGGCGCGTCACGGTCAACGGTGTCGACGCCTTCGTACGGCAGGCCTGCCGCCGCCTGGAGGAGCGGGCCGACGAGCAGGGCATGAACACCGACCCGGCCACCGACGCACCCGGCCTGGAGGCCGCCTGGCGGATCTGGGTCAGACGCAGCGCGACCGGAGCCACCAAGGACGCCCGCAGACTGGCCGGTTCGACCACCGGCATCGTCGGCAAGGCCGCCGCGTTCCTCACCGACTCCGGCTTCCTCCAGCGCACGGGCGACGACAACGGCGGTACGTACCGCACGACCGCCCGCTACCAGCTCCAGGTGCGTGACATGGCCGGCAGCGCCGCCATGGCCGAACTGCTGGAGCTGGGCGTCGTCCCGGTCACCGACGGCACCGCGAGCCTGCTGCCCGCCGAGGACACCGAGGACCTGGAGCTGGTGGCCGACGCCGGACTGCCGTTCCACTCCTGACCCCCAGCCCCTCCAGAAGACCCACGAACCCCCCACACCTGCCGAAGACTTACGACGAGAGTCCGCCATGTACGAGCTGTCCCGGGTCCGCCTCTACTCCATCGGGCCCGCCGGTGCGCGCTACGCCGACACCGTGCTTGACCTGCGAGGCGTGGGCAAGCCCGTGCCCGACCCCGCCCCCACCCAGGCGGAGTTCTTCGAGGACGAGCCCGTCGGTCCGCCGCGCCGCCCCGCGCCCGCCGGTGTGCTCTTCCTGGAGAACGGCGGCGGCAAGTCCGTCCTGCTCAAGCTGATCTTCTCCGTGATGCTGCCCGGCCACCGCAACACACTCGGCGGCGCCAGCTCCGGTGTGCTCCGCAAGTTCCTCCTCGCGGACGACTGCGGGCACGTCGCCCTGGAGTGGCAGCACACACTGACCGGCGAGTGCGTGGTCGTCGGCAAGGTCAGCGAGTGGCGGGGGCGTCAAGTCTCCAACGACCCGCGGAAGTTCGCCGAGGCCTGGTACTCGTTCCGGCCCGGGCCGGGGCTCAGCCTGGACAACCTCCCCGTCGCCGAGGCCACTTCCGTACGGCCGCCCGTCGAGGGTGCGTCAGGCGCGCAGGGCCGTCGGCGCACCATGAAGGGCTTCCGGGACGCCATCACCGAGGCCGGCAAGGCGTATCCGCACCTCGAAGTGCACTGGGAGGAGATCCACGACCGCTGGATCGAGCACCTGGGCGACCTGGGCCTCGACCCCGAACTCTTCCGCTACCAGCGCGAGATGAACGCCGACGAGGGCGAGGCCGCCGGCCTCTTCGCCGTCAAGAAGGACTCCGACTTCACCGACCTGCTGCTGCGCGCGGTCACCGACACCCGCGACACCGACGGACTCGCCGACCTGGTCGGCGGCTTCGGCAACAAGCTCGGGCGACGCGCCGAGCTGATCGCCGAGCGGGACTTCACGGCCGGTTCCGTGGACCTGCTCGGCCGGATCGTCGAGGCCGCCGAGGGACGGGCACGCGCGCGTGACATCCACGCCGGCGCCGAGCGCCGTACCCGCACCCTGGCCCGCCGACTGTCC
>NZ_JAWOAI010000765.1:0-3540 GCF_033194735.1 Streptomyces sp. W16 | reverse complement strand
CGCCGAGACGGTCGCGTTCCTGGCCATCGGCCTGCCCGCGGGCGTCTGGGCGGACCGGCTGCGCCGCCGCCCGCTCCTGATCGCCGCCGACCTCGTCCGCGCCGCGCTGCTGCTCACCATCCCGGCCGCCGCCCTGCTGGACGTGCTGAGCCTGCCCCAGTTGTACGTCGTCGCCCTGCTGGTGGGGCTCGGCACGGTCCTGTTCGACGTCACCCACATGAGCTATGTACCGTCCCTCGTCGGGCGCGAGCACGTCATCCCGGCGGTGTCCGGGCTGGAGGCGACCCAGTCCTCCGCCACCGCCGTGGGACCGCCGCTGGGCGGGCTGCTGGTCCAGTGGCTCTCGGCTCCGCCGGTCGTCCTCGCCAACGCCCTCGGATATCTCGGCTCGGCCCTGTTCCTGGGCGCGATCCGGCACCACGAACAGCGCAAGCCACGCGACCCCGGGCGACGGATCCTGCCCGACATCAAGGAAGGTCTCGTACTCGTCCGGGACCGGCCGGCCCTGCGGGCGCTCGCCGCCGCGGGGTTCCTCATCGTCCTGGGGGAGACCGCCTGGCTCGCCGTACAACCGGTGTTCCTGGTCCGCGAGTTGGGGCTGTCCTCGTTCGGTTACGGTCTGGTCCTCGCCGTCGGCGCCGTGGGCGGGCTGCTCGGCGCCGGCCTGGCCGGGCGACTGGCCGCGGCCTTCGACACCACCCGGCTCCTCCGGGGAAGCGTCGTCCTCACGGCGGCCCCCATGGCACTGCTGCCGCTGGCCCACGCCGACTGGAGAATGCTGCTCTACGGCACGGGAACCTTCCTCGGCTACGCGGGAATGGGCGTCTACAACGTCACCCAGGTGGGACTGCGGCAGCTGCTGTGCCCGGAAGAACTGCGCGGCAGAATGAACGCGACCATGCGTTTCCTCATGTGGGGCGCCATGCCGCTGGGCGGAATACTCGGCGGCTTCGTCGGTGAATCCCTCGGAATCCGCACCGAATTGTGGACCACTGTCGTCGTCATGGCCCTCGCCGCCTTTCCGGTATGGCGCGTTCCGAAACGTGTGGAAGCGGCCACATGACGAAGTGAACGAAGCTTCTTTGCCACTCCTCTCACGGCATCCCAGACTCGTCCATAGACAAAGGGACGCAGGGGAGGAAGTGAAATGGTGATGAGTTCGGCGCCGTCGGCCGACCGAATATGGTTACGCCGGCTTTCCAACCGGACCGTCCCCGCGGCGGAACCCCGGGCGCGGATCGTCTGCTTCCCGCACGCCGGAGGTTCCGCCCGCTTCTTCCTCCCGTGGGTGCCCCTCCTGCCGCCCTCGGTGGAACTGTGGGCCGTGCAGTACCCGGGACGCGACGACCGCATCGCGCACCCGCTCGCCCGGAGTCTGGAACAGCTGGTCCTCCCCGTCGCCGATCTCCTCACGGAGTGGCACCGGTCGCCGCTCGTGCTCTTCGGGCACAGCCTCGGCGCCACCGTGGCCTACGAGGTGGCGCGCGTGCTGCGGTCCCGCCGACCCGCCGCGATCCAGCGGTTGTTCGTGTCCGGGCGGACCGCGCCCTCCGCCCACCGCCCCGGCACCGTCCACCACTACGACGACGACCGGCTGGCCGCCGAACTCGCCCGGCCCGGCGGCACCGACCCCGAACTCCTCGCCGACCCCGGCATCCGCGAACTCGTCCTGCCCGTCGTACGGGCCGACTTCCGGCTGGCCGAGACCTACCGCCACCGCCCCGGCCCACAACTGACCTGCCCCGTGACGGCGTTCGTCGGCGACGGCGATCCCGCGGCCACACCCGCGACGACGGCCGACTGGCGGGACTGCACCAGCGGCCCCTTCGACCTCCACGTCCTGCCCGGCGATCACTTCTACCTGATACCGCAGCGAGCCCACCTGATCAGCCGGCTGCTCCGCCACCTCGAAGCACCACACCCGAACCTGCCGACGACCGTACGAGGGAGATGAACCAGCCGTGCCGACCACGACCCGGAACACCGTCGAGGAACACGTCTACGCCGGTGTGCTGACAGAGATCCTGCACGAGGTGCCCTACAACAGCGCCGCCCAGTTCCACGAGTACTACGGCACCGGAGCCGTCCCCCGGCGACTGGGCATGGCCTGCGTCTGGCAGTCGTTCGAGGCCGGACGACTGGTCGCCGAACGGGCGGGCGGCGAGGCCGTCTTCCGGGTCGGAGGGCGCCACGCCTCGGCCGTCTTCACCGAAGCGGACACACTGACCGTCCTCGACCCGTACCTCATGCACCGCGAACCCCTCCGCTTCGACCTCGGACACCAGGACGCCGGCCCCACCCTGCGCGTCGAGGCGGACGCCTACCCGGTCCGGACCCGGCCGGACGGCTCGCCCGCGCCCTCGAAGGTGCGCGCGACCTGGCGCCGGTCCGACGGCGCGATCCTTCTCCAGTACCTGCGCTACAGCCCCGCCAAGGACGAGGACGTCACCTACCGCGCGTTCACCATGCGCACCGACTCCGTGGTCCCGTCCGTGCCGCCCCCGGCCCCGCTGGTCCGGCGCCTGCTGCTGCACCCCGAGCAGAACAACTTCTCGATCCGCACGGTGCACCGCGACGACCACCAAGTACGTGAACTGGTGCTGCCGTTCACCGGCCGGCCCCGGCAGCAGCTGGTCGACGCCCGCCATCTGATCGTCCGTGACAACCAGGGCCGCGTCTTCCGCCACGGCACAGGGGACTTCGCCCGGGAGCTGGAACTGATCGCCGATGCCGTACGCGGCACGACCGAGGACATGGTCGGCCAACTCCTCACGGCCGCCGCGCTCTACGACAGCAAGGCGCCCGCCGCGCCGGCCCTTCCCGAGTACAGCCTGGAGGACGCGTGACACCCGCCGACATCCGCCCGGCCAGGACCGACCTGCGCTCGTACTTCCTGGCCGGAGTGATGCAAGGCGCCCGCCGCGGCGCCGAACTCGCCGACCAGGGCTACCGCGAGACCCTCACCGAGGTGATCCTCCGGCACCGTCCGGCCGCCGTCGTCCACGACCCCGGTGTCCTGATGCGGGACTGGCTGGGCGCCGACGAGGAGCAGGTCAGGCGCGCCCACGCGGAGCTGGCCGCGGCCGGGACCGTGCACCGCGACGACCTCGCCCCGCCCTCGTCGCCCTCACCGACACCTTCCACCGGCTCACCCGGTACGCGGCGGACAGCGACGTGTGCGTGGCCTGGCTGCCCGGACACGAACCGAGCATGGGCACCGCGTGCGAGATGTTCAGCGCCTGGCAGGCCGGCCGTACCGTCGTCGCCGTCACGCCGATGCGGCAGAACCTCGCGGTCCTCGCCTGCGCCCACCATGTCCTGCCCGGCCTCGACGCGTTCGAGGCCTGGCTCGCCGATGGCGGCGACCTGCGATGACCAGCGGTGACAAGCCGCGCGAGGCCTGCGGGGTCGCGGGCGCGTGGGACACGCAGGGCGATGTCGTACCTCTTGTGCGCACCATGCTGATCGCCCTCCAGCACCGCGGGCAGGAAGCCGCGGGCGTCGTCGCCTGCGCGGACGGGCGGCTGACCCGGCACGCCG
>NZ_JAWOAI010000764.1:0-3545 GCF_033194735.1 Streptomyces sp. W16 | reverse complement strand
CTCGGCCAGCGCGGCGAGCCCACCGGGCGCGGTGCGGTCACCCCGCAGCGCGCGTACCCCGGGCAAGGGGGTGTGCCGTCCCCGGTTGAGGACGGTCACCTCCCAGCCCCGCCCGAGGGCCGCCTCCACGACGGCCCGTCCCACGAATTCCGTACCGCCCAGCACCAGAAGTCTCATACCGGCGACTCTGCCCGCACGGCCCACGGAACGGAACGCGAATCTGCCGTCAGCAGACGATCAACGCGCGGTCGGCGGCGTGTACTTGTACCCGACCCGGCGCACCGTCTGGATCGCCTTGCGGTGCTCGACGCCCAGCTTGCGGCGCAGCCGGGCGATGTGGACGTCGACGGTACGGCCGTCGCCCACGTGCCCGTAGCCCCACACCGTGGTGACCAGCTGGTCGCGGGTGTGCACCCGGTTGGGGTGGGCCACCAGGTGGGCGAGGAGTTCGAACTCCAGGTACGTGAGGTCGAGTTCCTCGCCCTTGAGCTGCGCGGTGCGCTGCACGGTGTCGATGCGGACGAGCGGTTCGGCGCCGACGGTGATGTCGGGTACGCCGTCGGGCAGGACGTCGGGGTGTCCGGTCCGGGCGAGGTGCGGGCTGTCGGCCGGGATGAGGACGAGGTACCCGACCATCGGCGGCTGCCCCGGCAGCGTGGGCAGCGTGTGCGGCGGCGCGGGCAGCCAGGTGGCACCCGGCGGCAGGAACTCCGCCACGTCGATCACCTCGTCCCGGTCGACGGCACGCAGATGGTTCCGCGCACTGTTCGGGGCGGGGGAGGGGGCCGGAGCGTTGAGAGTGGCGGAGGGCAGAGAACGGATGATCGCCATGAGAGGTCAGCTCTTTCGCGCGAGAGGTTCGTCGAGGGACGTACATCGATTCGCGCAGGCCGGAGGCCGAAGGTGTACGGCTTTAGAGGGCCGGCGCGTTCATCGCGCGACAACACACCCGGTCGAAGTCATGGTGCTGACGGGAAGGCCAGAAGGGCTCCAGGTCATGGCGACCCGTCGCTCCGCACTTCTGGTAGTTGCCCATGGGCCCATTGAAGCAGACACACGCCCGCAACAGGACCCTCCTCTCACAGCTTGGACGCCCCCTTGGCGGGAAATTGACGTCCGGTCCTTCATCCCACCAGCCGTCTGTGCCAGGTCAGCGGCTTGACGTCGATCGCCTCGTCCGGATCGCCGTCCCAGTCGGCGGACAGCCCGGCGGCCCGGAGCGCGGCCAGGACCTCGTGCCCGACGGCTGTGGCGGTCTCGGCCGAGCCGTCGAACCCGCCGTAGCGCAGAGCGAGTCCGTATCCCCCGACGGCGCGCTCCGTGACTTGGTCGTGGAAGAAGACGAAACCCCGGGTGCCCTCCCGCTCCGCGCCGATCTCCGCGAGGCCGCAGCCCCCGCAGCAGCCGAAGTTCTCCCGGGCGGTGATGCCGCTCGCGTCCAGTGCCTCGAAGGCGCGGGTGAGCCGGTCCGGGTCGGTGACGCCCTCCCAGGCCGCCTGCTCGGCCACCCGCTCCACCCACAGCCGGTCCACCAGCCGCGCGGCCTGCGCGCGGGACACCGGCCGCTCGTCGCCTCTGACGAGGTAGTCCTCGGCGATCTCGGTCAGCGTCTTCCGGTCGTCGTAGCCGCAGCGCAGCCGCGTCCGGACCCGCTCCTCGACCTTCTCCCGCACCTCGTCCGGCAGCTCGGGAACATCCTCCCGGGGCCCCAGGCCGACCGGCTCCCAGCCGAGGCCCGCGTCCCAACCGGCCGTCTGCCGCGCCCAGCCGGTCAGCAACTCCGCCACCCGCACAGGGTCCGTGAGATTCGTACCGTAGAACTCGCTCTCACTCAGCCGGTGTTCCAGCCGGTAGTCCCCGCCCTCCTCGTGCCACACCTGGGCGAACACGTCCGGGAGGTCGGGTATCCGCTGCACGACCAGGAAACGGTCACGGGCGCCCCCGATCCGCGCCACCAGCTCCCGCAGCCGTACCGCCGAAATCCGCGTGTACGCCTGTCCGTTCTCCGTCTCGACCTTGATGTCGAGACCCCCGTCGATCTCCATGCCCCCACCATGGCACCCGCCACTGACAACGCGAAGAGGCGCCCACCACGACGGTGGACGCCTCTTCGAAGAAGCGGTTGCGGATCAGACCTGTCCGGCCTTCTCCAGCGCGGAGCAGCACGTGTCGACGATGAGGCGCGTCACGAGGTAAGGGTCGACGTTGGCGTTCGGGCGGCGGTCCTCGATGTAGCCCTTGCCGTCCTTCTCGACCTGCCACGGGATACGGACCGAGGCGCCACGGTTGGAGACGCCGTAGGAGTACTCGTTCCACGGGGCGGTCTCGTGCAGGCCCGTCAGACGGTCGTCGATGCCGGCGCCGTAGTGCTTGACGTGGTCGAGGGGCTTGGAGCCCTCGCCGAGGGACTCGCACGCGGTGATGATCGCGTCGTAGCCCTCGCGCATCGCCTTGGTGGAGAAGTTGGTGTGCGCGCCCGCGCCGTTCCAATCGCCCTTGACCGGCTTCGGGTCGAGGGTCGCGGAGATGCCGAAGTCCTCGGCGGTGCGGTAGAGCAGCCAGCGGGCGATCCACAGGTGGTCGGAGACCTCCAGCGGGGAGACCGGGCCGACCTGGAACTCCCACTGGCCGGGCATGACCTCGGCGTTGATGCCGGAGATCGCGAGACCGGCCTTCAGGCAGTTCTCCAGGTGGGCCTCGACGATCTCGCGGCCGAAGATCTCGTCGGCGCCGACACCGCAGTAGTAGCCGCCCTGGGGCGCCGGGAAGCCGCCCTCGGGGAAGCCCAGCGGACGGGCGCCGTCGAAGAAGGTGTACTCCTGCTCGATGCCGAAGATCGGCTCCTGCGCGGCGAACTTGGCCGAGACCTCGGCGAGCGCGGCACGCGTGTTGGACTCGTGCGGCGTCATGTCGATCTCAAGGACCTCGCACATGACGAGGATGTCGTCGCCGCCGCGGATCGGGTCCGGGAAGCTGGCGACCGGCTTGAGCACGCGGTCCGAGGAGTGCCCCTCGGCCTGGTTCGTGGACGACCCGTCGAAGCCCCAGATCGGGAGCTCCGCGCCCTTGGCGTCGTCGGCCAGAATCTTCGTCTTGGAACGGAGCTTGGCCGTCGGCTGGGTGCCGTCGATCCAGATGTACTCAGCCTTGAAGGTCACGGGCCACATCCTTCGGGGTGGGTCATTCGTCGCACTTGCGGGTGCTGCGGCGCAGCGGCACTGGAGCGCCGCGATTCATGCCCGGCAGCCTGTCAACATGCGATTTCCCGATCATTGCTCAAGTGTGAACCCCGTGTTACCTGGCGATGCTGTGGCGCGATTCACGCCACCCCCGCCCGACCGACTGTTCGCAGTCGCAGACGGGGGCGGTCCGGCGGCTCGTATGCGATGGGGTTGGCCACGGCGCAGGGGTAACAACAGGGGTGACAAGCGGGGAGACGTACCTGAACGTGTGCGGGCCCGTCGACGGGCGGCGACTCGTGCTGCTGCCGGGCGGCGGCGGAGCGACCTCGGCGTCCTGGCACGCCCAGGCCGCCGAGCTCGCCC
>NZ_JAWOAI010000763.1:0-3546 GCF_033194735.1 Streptomyces sp. W16 | reverse complement strand
CGGTCGGTGCGGTCGATCCGGCCCGTCGCCCGGTCGAGGGGCACACCGGCGCAGTGGAACCAGCCGTCGATCCGGCCGAAGCGATGCCGCGCGGCGCTGACCAGTTCCCGCATCGCCCGCGCGTCGGTCACGTCGGCGGACGCCGCCAGGACGGTGCCGCCGAGCCGTTCGACGGAGCGGACGGCCTCGATCCTCCGGCTGACCGGATCGGCGGCCCCGTGCTCGGCAGTCCACTGGTCGAACTCCTGCGGGGGTGGGAGGGAGGTACGGCCGGTGAGGACCAGTCGGGCCCCCGCCTCGCGGGCCAGGTGACGGGCGATGGCCAGGCCCGTCCGCCCGAGACCGCCGGTGACGAGATAGACACCGGCGGGCCGCAGCCGACTGGGCGGTGCCGGCCGGGCGGAGTCGGCAGGCACGGAAACGAAGTGCCGCCTCCAGCGCTGCCCGTGCCGGAACGCGACCGGCGCCGTGTCCGGGGCGGCGACCTCCGCGAGGAGGACCTCCGCTGTCACGGTGTCGGTGCCGAAGTCGATGCCCCGGCAGCGCAGCCCGGCGTATTCCTGCGGTAGGACGGTCAGCACGGCCTCGGCCATCGCGGCCTCCGGAGCAATCGCTTCACCGCCGGTGATGTCGTGCACGTCGCGAGTCACCACCGTCAGGTGCACCGCTGCGTCGCCCCGGTGGCGGGCGAGCTGCCCGGCGGTGTCAAGGACCGAGAACAGACCGAGGTCGCAGGCGGCGTCCAGGCCGTCACCCGCGTTCTCGTCCGGCGCGATGTCGAGGGACCACAGGTGCACGACCCGCTCGGGGGCCGCTCCGTCCATGGCGAGCGCGGCGAACAGCTTCTCGTAGTCGTCGGAGTGGGCGGGGTCCACGGTGAAGGAGTCGGGCGCAGTCCGGGCGAAGGCGCCGCCGCGGCGCACGAGCACCGGGGTGACGCCCCGTTCGCGCAGGGCGTCGGCGAGCGCGTCGCCGGTTCCGCCGGAGTCCGCGAACAACAGCCAGGAGCCTGCGGGCAGCGTGCTCGCCGCGGGCGCGTCGGCCACGGGACCGAGTCGCCGCCATGACGGCGTGTGGAGCCACTCGGCCGGATTCCGGTCACGGGCGGGTTCCCCGCCGGAGGCCGCGGGTGGTTCGAGGCGGAGGTGGCTGCGGTTCAGGGGGTGCGCCGGCAGCGGGACGCGGCGGGGTTCCCCACCGGACCAGGCCGACCAGTCCACCGGCACGCCCGCGGTCCACAGGCGGGCCGCGTCCGCGAACAACCGGGTGACGGGCGGCAGTTGCGGTCCGGGGTCGAGCCCGAGCTCACCGAGCGACCCGCCGGGCGGGGTGCCGATGGCCAGCACCAGAGCGCCGTCCCGCGCTCGGCCCTCGAAGGCCTCGTCCAGCCTGTGGCCGTCCCACACGTCCCGGGTCCAGTACGCCGGGTCGAGCACCCGCGACTGCGGCAGCTTGCCGCCGACCACCGCCGACAGGAGGGGGATCCGCGCGGCGCGCGGCGTGATCGTGGGCGGGCCGTCCAGCGTCCCGGCCCGCCAGGACAGCAGGGCCAGGGCGTCGGCCGGGTCGAGGACTCCGCTGAAACAGGCCGCGAGGACCTCCCCGGCCCCCGCACCGCCGACCGCCTCGGGCCGTACGCCGGACTCCGTCCACAGCGTCGCGAGCACCTGGGCGGCGGTCACCCGGCCCGCCAGCGGATTCTCCGCGCAGATGACGGCGCTGTCGACGGACTCCTGCGCCCTCGCGGCAACGGCGGCCAACTCGCCGACCAGGGCCCGGAAATCCTCTGCCAGGACCTCGCCGAAAAGGAAGGAGACGGACGGGGTGCTCTGCTGCGCGGGCAGGCCCCCGGCCCCTCCCTCGGCGAGCGCGCGGAAGCCTGCCGCGGCGGTGGCGCGGTCGTTCACGGCGATGGCATACCGGTGCCCGAAGTCACGCCGCCCCACCCGCAGCGTGTGGGCCACATCGGCGAGGTCGGGCGCGTCGGCCCGCTCCAGGGTGTCGGCCAGTCGTCCGGCCAGCTCCCGCAGCGCCGCGTCGCTCTTGGCGCTGAGCGCGAGCAACCGCGTCCCGTCGGCCCGCGTCGCCCGGGCGGGCAGCGTGGGAGCCTCCTCCAGGACGACATGGGCGTTGGTGCCGCCGATGCCGAACGAGCTGACGCCGGCCCGTCGGGGCGTGTCGCCCGACGGCCAGGCCACCGGGCGGGTGTTGATGTAGAAGGGGCTGTCGGCCAGGTCGATCCCGGGGTTCGGCCGCGTGAAGCCCGGATGGCCGGGGATCTCCCGGTGCTGGAGCGCCAGCACCGTCTTGATGAAGCCCGTGATGCCCGCCGCGGCGGCCAGGTGCCCGACATTCGCCTTGACCGAGCCGAGCGCGCAGTAGCCGGCCCGGCTGCTGCCACCGTCGGCGAACGCCTCGCTCAGCGCGGTGAACTCGATGGGGTCGCCCAGGGCCGTCGCGGTGCCGTGCGCCTCGACATACGTGATGGTGTCGCTGTCCACCTCGGCGACCGCCTGCGCCTCGGCGATGACCGCCCGCTGCCCTTCGACGCTCGGAGCCGAGTAACCGATCTTGTCAGAGCCGTCGTTGTTGATCGCCGAGCCCTTCACCACGGCGAGGATCCGGTCGCCGTCCTCGATCGCCTCGGCCAGGCGTTTCAGGGCGACCAGGCCCACCCCGTCGCCGAAGGTCGTGCCCGCCGCGGCGGCGTCGAACGGGCGGCACCGGCCGTCCGGGGAGAACATCATCCCCTCGCTGAAGACGTAACCGGGATGCTGGTTGGCGATCACCGAGACACCGCCTGCCAGGACGATGTCGCAGTCACCGGTGACCAGGCTCTGCACGCCCATGTGCACCGCGACCAGCGAGGTCGAGCAGGCCGTCTGCACGTTGACGCTCGGTCCCTTGAGGCCCAGCTTGTACGAGATCCTGGTGGTCAGGTAGTCCTTGTCGTTGGTGAGCATGATCTCGGTGCCGGCATGGGTCAGGGGATCGCAGGCACGGGCCACGACATTGGTCAGGTACGTGTTGACGGACGCACCGGCGAACACCCCGATGGACTGGTCGCCCGCCCCGCCGGAGTAGCCGATGGTCTCCAGCAGTTCCCAGGCGACCTCCAACAGGATCCGCTGCTGGGGATCGAGCAGCTTGGCCTCACGCCGGGTGATGCCGAAGAACTCGTGGTCGAAACTGAACGCATCGGGCAGTACGGCGGCTCGCCTGACATAGCGGGGATCATCGAGCAACTGCTCCGGGACCCCGGCCGCGGCGAGTTCCGCGTCGGTGAACGAGGTCAGCAGATCGTCTCCGGCGCGCAGCCGGCTCCAGAACCGGTCCAGATCAGCAGCGCCGGGGAACCGGCCGCACATCCCGATCACGGCCACGTCGTTGGGCCGCGGCGGCGGGTCGGCCGCGTCGACGTCAGGCATCCTTGTCTCCCTCAGCGTTCGGACGGTGTCGCTCACGTGCGCGCAGGCGCGCGCTGCGGACCGTGTCGGCCGCCAGCTGCGTCCGTCGGCTCGACGCCCGGCGGTTGCCGGCGCCGCC
>NZ_JAWOAI010000762.1:0-3553 GCF_033194735.1 Streptomyces sp. W16 | reverse complement strand
GACGCTGCGCGAGGGCTTCCGTGGCCCGGACGCCGGGGAGTGGGGCCGGTTCCTGCTCCTGGGCGGCGCGGGCGGCCCGGGCCGCGTTGCGGCGGGACAGCGCGTCGAGCAGCGGGCGTTCGCCCCGACCACGCAGCAGGAGCAGGACGAAGGGGTCGGCGTCGAGGAGGCGCGCGGTCTGGTAGCAGAGGGCGGCGGCGTGCTTGCAGGGGTGACCCGAGTCGGGGCAACTGCACAAGGGGTCCAGATCACCGGGACCCGGCAGCAACGGAACTCCGCACTCGGCAAGGGACTTGGGCATCTCCTTGTCGAGCAGTGCGGCGATGTGCCCGGGCCGGTCGGCAGCGGCGTCCAGGAAGCGGTCCCAGTCGGCGTCGTCGAGCGTCCGCAACCGCACCTGTACGCGGTACGGCCGCGGACGGCTGCCCTGCACATACGCGAGCACGAGCCCCGGCGTCACGGTGATCGCGTCGACATGGCCCTTCTCCGCGTATCCCCGCCCCCGCACCAGCCGCTTGGCGTCCAGCGCGCCTTCCTCCAACGCGGTGACCCAGGCGTTGCCCCACCAGGTCTCGGCGAAGCTCGTGCCCTTCGACGGCCTGGGCGGAAACGCGGGGAACGTACGGCGCAGGTCGCCGTCGCGGGTCGGGGAGGCCATGGAGGTGGGAGGGGTGAGGACATCCGGGGCGGTCGGGTCCGGGTCCGGGTCCGGGGTTCGCGCGTCCCGACTCGCTTGGCGCACATGGTCGTTGTCGCCGGGCGGCTCCGCACCGAAGTCCTCCTCCTGGGGCATCCGAAAGGCGTCGGCGACCAGATCACGTACCGCGCGGGCCCGAACGGCCTCGACACCACCGGGTTCCTTGGCGCTCTGACGTGAGGCCCTGGACGGGATGGGAACGGGAGTGGAGACGGGGGCGGGGGCGGGCGTGGAGGCACGGCGGGGTGGTCGGGTCGTGGGGTCGGCTCCCTGGTGCTCTCCGTCCGTCCGGGCCTGTTGGCTCTCACGCCGAGCCGCTCGCAGTGCCTCGCGCGCGATATCGGCGGGGCGTACGGACGACTGCGCGGTCGGCTGGTCCGTGACGTCGTCCGGAGCGGCGGGAGCGGAGTGGGCGGGGTCGCCGCCTTGTTCCGCGGGGTCGGTACGGGTATCGATCGCAGTGTCCGGGGAGGGGCTTGCGGTCACGCCTCTACTTCCGCTGCCGCTCCCGCCGGTGCCTCTCCCGGTCCCGGTCCCGGTGGAATCGTCGGGCACCGCTTCCGATGGACCGGCCGCCACAGCCGCCTCGCGTCGAACGGGCAGCGCACGGCGCAACGCCGCGCGGGCAGCGTCACCGGGGCGGGGAACAGATGGCGAAGGGGCGGTCGGCGAGGGATCGCTCGGCGGGGGATCGGTCTGCGGGGGTGCTTCGGTCGAGGTCTCCTCAGAATCGGCCGGCCTCGGCGCGCGAGCCCCCGACTCCTCCGTGTCTTCCGAGTAGCCCACGTGCTTCTCGCGCGCCCCCTCCCGACGCTCACGCGCGGCCCGCAGCGCTTGGCGTGCCAGGTCGGCCGGGCGCACTGGCCGCTCCTCAGTTTGTCCGTCCGTCGCCTCTGTCTCCCCTGCCTCCGGTGTCTCCTCCGGCTCCCCCACAGCCGGCTCCGTTCCCGACCCGTCGGTCTCCGCCGCCGCACCAGGTCCGACAGCCGCCGGCCCGTCGTCATCCGCGCCCAAGCCGAACCCGATGCCCCGCCCCACCCCCGTCACACCGGCCTCCGCAACGACACCAGGTCCGACAGTTCACGGTCCGTCAGCTCTGTCAGGGACGACTCGCCGGAGCCGAGGATCGCGTCGGCCAACGCCCGCTTGGATTCGAGCATTTCGGCGATGCGGTCCTCGACCGTGCCCTCGGTGATGAGGCGGTGGACCTGGACCGGCTGGGTCTGGCCGATGCGGTACGCGCGGTCCGTGGCCTGTTCCTCGACCGCCGGGTTCCACCAGCGGTCGAAGTGGACGACGTGGCCCGCGCGGGTGAGGTTCAGGCCGGTGCCCGCCGCCTTCAGGGACAGCACCAGGACCGGGGTCGCGCCGGCCTGGAAGCGGTCCACCATGCGCTCCCGCTCCGGTACCGGTGTGCCGCCGTGGAGCAGTTCGACCGGGACCGCGCGGGCCGACAGGTGGGAGGTGATCAGGCGGGCCATGGCGACGTACTGCGTGAAGACGATCGCGGAACCGTCCTCCGACAGCAGCGTGTCCAACAGCTCGTCCAGCAGGGCGAGTTTGCCGGAGCGGGCGGCGAGGCGGTCGCCGCCGGCCTGTGCTGCGGTGTGCTCCTCCTTCAGGTACAGCGCCGGGTGGTCGCAGATCTGCTTCAGGGCCGTGAGGAGTTTCAGGACCAGGCCCCGGCGCGCGATGCCGTCCGTCGTCTCGATCGCCAGCATGGATTCGCGTACCACCGCCTCGTAGAGCGAGGCCTGTTCGCGGGTGAGTGGGACCGGGTGGTCCGTCTCCGTCTTGGGCGGCAGTTCGGGGACGATGCCGGGGTCGGACTTCTTGCGGCGCAGGAGGAACGGGCGGACCAGGCGGGCGAGTCGGGTCACCGCCTCCTCGTCCTCGCCGTTCTCCACCGCGCGCGCGTGCCGGGCGCGGAAGGATTTCAAGGGGCCGAGGAGTCCGGGGGTCGTCCAGTCCAGCAGTGCCCAGAGTTCGGAGAGGTTGTTCTCGACCGGAGTGCCGGTGAGGGCCACGCGCGCGGTGGACGGGATCGTGCGCAGGGCCTTCGCGGTCGCCGAGTACGGGTTCTTGACGTGCTGTGCCTCGTCCGCGACGACCATGCCCCACGGCTGCTGGGCGAGCGTCGGTGCCGCCGAGCGCATCGTGCCGTACGTCGTGAGGACGAAGCCGCCGGTCAGGTCCTCCAGGGTGCGGTCCACGCCGTGGAAGCGGCGGACGGGGACTCCGGGGGCGAAGCGGGTGATCTCCCGCTGCCAGTTGCCCAGGAGCGAGGCGGGGCAGATCACGAGGGTGGGCTCGCGGTGCGCCCGGCGCAGGTGGAGGGCGATGAGGGTGATGGTCTTGCCGAGGCCCATGTCGTCGGCCAGGCAGCCGCCGAGGCCGAGGGAGGTCATCAGGTCGAGCCAGGCCAGGCCCCGGAGTTGGTAGTCACGGAGGGTGGCGTCCAGGCCGGGCGGTGGCTCGGCGGGCTGGATGCCTGCCGTCAAGCGGTCACGCAGGGTCGCCAGCGCGCCCACCGGGACGGCTTCCACCTGTTCGCCGTCGACCTCCGCCGTGCCCGTGAGCGCGACGGACAGCGCGTCGACCGGGTCGAGCAGGCCCAGTTCGCGTTTGCGGGCCTTGCGGACGAGGGCCGGGTCGACCAGGACCCACTGGTCCCGGAGCCGGACGACCGGGCGGTGGGCCTCGGCAAGCATGTCCATCTCGGCCTCGGTGAGCGGGTCGCCGCCGAGCGCCAACTGCCAGCGGAACTGGAGGAGTTCCTCGCTCTCGAAGAAGCCGGTGCCGTCGGTCGCCGAGCCCGGCGCCGACCGGACCACGGCGGACACCGTCAGGTCCTGC
>NZ_JAWOAI010000761.1:0-3561 GCF_033194735.1 Streptomyces sp. W16 | reverse complement strand
GCGGTGCGTCGCATGGGTGCCCGTGCGAGGCGGGCTGTCCGGCGCGAAGGCCATGGGCAGGTGGTTCCCCGCTGCAGGGGGCCGCGAAGGTCCGGTCTGCCGGAGGGGCTGCTGGAGTTCAGCCGGCGAGGCGAGAGCGGGCCGTTGCGGCATGGGGCACGTCGAGGTGTTCCAGGAGCAGCCCTTCGCGGGTGGACCAAGGGCAGATCTCGACGGTTTTGACCCCGCAGACTTCCATGAGGGTCTGCGCGATCAGGGCTCCGGCCAGGGACTGTTCCGCGCGATGGCGCGAGATGCCCGGCAGCTTGCCACGGTGGGACGGCTTCGCCTCGGCCAGCAGGGCGACCGAAGTACGCAGGCGAGGCAGGACCAGCTGCCGCCCGGCGCGCGGCGCCTTGCCCCGCGCCGCGGTGAGCCGGGCGAGCTGTTCGAAGGTTTTGGAGCAGGCCAGCACCCGCATGCCCGGCTCGGCGAGCGGCAGGCCGGGAACGGCTTCCAGGGACCGGCGCAGGTGCTTTCGGATCTCGGTCAGACGGCGTGGGGACGGCACGGTGTTGCCGGGCAGCCAGTCCCGGGTGATCCTGCGCGCGCCCAGCGGCAGCGAGTGCACCGTGCGGGGCTGGTCCCCGGTGCCGGAGGCGATCTCCAGGGTGCCGCCGCCGATGTCCAGGACGAGCAGCGGGCCGGCCTTCGGGCCCGCCCACTGGCGGGCGGCCACGTAGGCCAGCCGCGCCTCCTCCTCGCCGGTCAGCACACGCAGGCGGGTGCCCGTGGTGCGCGCCACACTCGCGATGATCGCGTCACGGTTGGGGGCGTCCCGGATGACGGAGGTGGCGAACGCGAACACCTCCGGTCCGCGCGGACGCGGGTTCGAGGCGACGGCCTCGGCCACTGCCTGCTCGACGCTTTCCACGCCGGCCCGGTCCAGCCGTCCCTTGCGGTCGAGGGTCTCGTGCAGACTCAGCCGCACCTTGCGGGAGAACACCGGCTCCAGCACCGAGTCCGGACGTCGTCGCACGATCGTCAGCAGCGCACTGTGGCATCCGACGTCGAGCACGCCCGCCTGCCGCACCCCATGCCTCCCCTGATCCCGTGTCCGACCGGCCCGATTTCTTCTCCCTGTCCTCCGACAGCCCCGACGACGGCGTGAAGGGATTCCGGCCCGACGGACGAGTATATCGTCACCGCTCGTGCACCCTCGGTCCTGTCTCCGGAACAGCGGAGCCCCGGGCGGCGCCCCGTCTGCAGAGGGAAGGAAGGGCAGAGCGCCTGGGTACGGCTGCTGTGCCGCGCCGGACGGATGCGTCAACTTCTGTACCGGGCAGGGCAGTTCCGGTCCATCAACAGGTCCCGTCGGGCCGCTGTTCGATCGTCCCGAGTCAGTCTCAAAGAGATTCTCCGCGGGGGAGGGCCGCGTGCGTACGGTCCGGACGTCGAGGCGGGTCGGCAGCACCGGCCCGCCGCAGTCAACGGAACACAAGGGGAGGCACCGTGGCGAGTGTTGAAGTGTCGCTGAAGGAGATGATGGCCGGCATCGAGGGGGCGTTGGGGGCAGCGGTCGTCGACTACACCAGCGGCATGGCGCTGGGCACGCTGGGCGGCAGCAAGGGGCTGGACCTGACGGTCGCCGCAGCAGGCAACACGGATGTGATCCGGGCCAAGGTGCGCACCATGGAACAGCTGGGTCTCAAGGGCCAGATCGAGGACATCCTGATCACGCTGGACAGCCAGTACCACCTGATCCGGCTGGTCACCGGCCGCAACGGCAACGGCCTGTTCCTGTACCTCGTACTCGACAAGACCCGCTCGAACCTGGCCATGGCCCGCCACCAACTCAAACGAGTCGAGGAGGCGATCGAGATCTAGCCCGTCCCGACATGCGGGAATCACGTCTGCCCCTGATGTGAAGACTTCTTCAACTCGCCATATCTGCATGGTCACAATGTGCGGTCGTGCAGAGACCGAGGCGTGAAGGATCGGCTTCCGAGGGCGGCCTGTGATGTGGCGGCACTCTCGGGTGCCGCCACATCCCGGCGGCCGCAATCCGAACAACCCGGCAAGGAGCGAGCATCCATGCAGGTCCCCCTCTACCAGGTCAAGGCAGACTTCTTCCGCATGCTCGGCCACCCCGTGCGCATCAGGGTCCTGGAACTCCTCCAGCACGGTCCGGTGTCCGTACGGGACCTGCTCGCCGACATCGAGATCGAGCCCTCCAGCCTGTCGCAGCAACTGGCCGTCCTGCGACGCTCCGGGATCGTCGTGTCCACGCGGGAGGGCTCGACCGTCCGCTACGAACTCGCCGGCGGAGACGTCGCCGACCTCCTGCGTGCCGCGCGCCGCATCCTCACCGAACTCCTCACCGGACAGAACCAGATCCTCGTCGAACTCCAACAGGCGGACGCCTCTTCGCGACCGCTGCCCACACCTCGGTGACGTCAGGGACACCGCACAGGTCTGTCGGGCCTGTTGACGCTCCGGGCCCCGTCGATGCCTCAAGACCGGGAGTTCGACACCTGGACTCCTCGCGCCTTCCTGGGGACGATGCCCGCAGGGGGTGAGCCGGGTGGAACAGCTGGGGCCCACTGTTCGGCCCGGGCCGGCGGGCGTGTTCGTCGGCCGCGCGGAGAGCCTTGCGCTGTTGGCAGCCGCCCGGGAACGGGCACGATCCGGAGTTCCCGCGCGCGTTCTCGTCGAGGGCCCGGCGGGTATCGGCAAGACCGCCCTCGTACGTCACTTCCTGTGTGGTTCGGGGCGGGTGCTGCGGGCCGCGGGAGAGGAGGCCGAGTCCGAGCTGGCCTTCGGTGTGCTGGCGCAGTTGCTGGGTCCGCGGGCCCACTGGCCGGACGCCTCGGCGGCGGGGGCGGAACTGCTGGAAGCGTGGGACGAGGCGCAGGAGAGAGGCCAGGAGTCCGGGGGAGTGGCCGAGGAGCCGGTCGTCGTGGTGGTGGACGACGCCCAGTGGGCGGACCACGCGTCTCTCCAGGCACTCACCTTCGCCGTACGGCGGCTGGGGGCCGACCGGGTGCTGGTGCTGGTGGTCGTGCGGGACATCGACGATGCGCGGCTGCCGGGTGGACTGCGGCGGTGCTTCACCGCCGACGACGTCGTGCGTATCCGGCTGGACGGGCTCGCGCCCACCGAACTGCGGCGGCTGAGCAGCGAGTTGGGGACGGCCGGGCTGACGGTCCGGGCAGCCGATCGGTTGCACACGCATACCGGGGGCAACCCCCTCCACGTCAGAGCCCTGCTGGAGCAGGAGGGCCCCGGGCTGCTGGAGGCGCTGGAGCGGACCGATGTCGCGCCGCCCGTCCCCAAGTCGTTCACGGCACTCGTGCTGGCCCGCCTCGCCGCGATCGGCGCGCCGGCCGAGGCACTGGTCTGCTCGGCGGCGGTGCTCGGTGCCCACTGTGGGCTCGCCGAAGCGTGGGCGGTGGCCGACGAAAACCCGCGGGGGGCCACCGGCGGCGATGCTCTCGTCGCTCTCGAAGAGGCAGTGCGCGCGGGCCTGTTGGCCGAGGCGGCCGGCGATCCGGACATCCGGTTTCCGCACCCCCTGATACA
>NZ_JAWOAI010000760.1:0-3562 GCF_033194735.1 Streptomyces sp. W16 | reverse complement strand
CAGCTCGGCCGCCGCGTCGGCGGCCCGCTTCTCGTCCCGCCCGGTGACGACCACCTTCGCGCCGTCGGCCACCAGCTCGCGCGCGGCGGCGTTGCCCAGTCCACGGGTGGCCCCGGTGACGACGTACACCCGGTCCTTCAGTCCAAGATCCATGGCTCCTATCCTGCCTTCTCGCCCCCGAACAGGGCGAGGGCGGTGTTCACCAGGCCGATGTGGCTGAACGCCTGCGGGAAGTTGCCCAGCTGACGGCCGGCCACCGGGTCGTACTCCTCCGCGAGCAGCCCCACGTCGTTCGCGAGTCCCACCAGACGCTCGAACAGCACCCGGGCCTCCTTCGTACGGCCCGTCAGGTGCAGCGCGTCCACGAGCCAGAACGAGCACGCCAGAAAAGTGCCCTCGTCGCCCGGCAGTCCGTCCACGGGGGTGTCGGCGGCGGTGTCGTAGCGGCGTACGAAGCCGTCGTGGCCGAGCGCCGCCTGGACCGCGTCGACCGTGCCGACGACCCGCGGATCGTCGGGCGGCAGGAAACCGAAGCGGGGGATGAGCAGCAGGGCCGCGTCGAGTTCCTGCGAGCCGTAGTACTGCGTGAACGTGTTGCGTACCGGGTCGAAGCCCTTCTCGCACACGTCCTTGTGCACCGCGTCCCGCAGCTCGCGCCAGCCCGACAGGTCCCCGGGGAGGTCGGCGTACTCCTCCAAAGTGCGTACGGCCCGGTCGGCGGCCACCCACACCATGACCTTGGAGTGCACGAAGTGGCGGCGCCCGCCGCGCACCTCCCACAGGCCCTCGTCGGGCTGCTGCCACTGCGCGCGCAGCCACTCCAGGAGGACGCTCTGGAGGGACCACATGTGCGGCTTGGGCGACAGACCCGCGCGCCGGGCCAGCCACAGGGAGTCCATCACCTCTCCGTAGACGTCGAGTTGGAGCTGGTTGACGGCGCCGTTGCCGATCCTCACGGGGGCCGAGCCGCCGAAGCCGGAGAGGTGCGGCAGTTCGAACTCGGGCAGCCGCCGTTCGCCCGCCACGCCGTACATGATCTGCAGGTCCGCAGGATCGCCCGCGACCGCGCGCAGCAGCCAGTCACGCCAGGCCTCGGCCTCCTTGTGGTAGCCCGCGGTGACGAGGGCGCCGAGAGTGAGGCTGGAGTCGCGCAGCCAGCAGTAGCGGTAGTCCCAGTTGCGTACGCCGCCCATCTCCTCGGGCAGCGAGGTGGTGGCCGCGGCGACGATACCGCCGGTCGGGCGGTAGGTCAGGGCCTTGAGGGTGATCAGGGAACGTACGACCGCGTCCCTGTAGGGGCCGTCGTAGCGGCAGCGGGCCGCCCAGTGCTCCCAGTCCGCGACGCTGGTCCGCAGCGACTTGTACGGGTCGACGAGCGCCGGACGCGGCTCGTGCGAGGGATGCCAGGTGAGGACGAAGGCGACCTTCTCACCGGCCTCGACGGTGAACTCCGAGAGGGTGCTGAAGTCCTCGCCCCAGGTACGCACCTCGGGTTCGCTGCGCAACCACACCGAGTCGGGGCCCGCGACGGCCACCCGGTGCCCGTCGGACCTGCGCACCCACGGCACGACCGCGCCGTAGTCGAAGCGCAGGCGGAGCGTGCTGCGGACGGTGACCTTGCCGCTCAGGCCTTCCACGACGCGTACGACATCGGGGGCGCGGTGGCGCTGGGGCATCAGGTCGGTGACGCGTACCGTGCCCTCGGCGGTCTCCCACTCCGTGTCCAGGACCAGGGTGTCGGGGCGGTAGGCGCGGCGGGTGCAGCGGTCCGCGCCCTCGGGGGCGATCCGCCAGTGGCCGTTCTCCTCGTCACCGAGCAGTCTGGCGAAGCAGGCCGCCGAGTCGAAGCGCGGCAGACACAGCCAGTCGACCGAGCCGTCCATGCCGACCAGGGCCGCGGTCTGTTCGTCGCCGATGAGGGCGTAGTCCTCGATACGTGGGTGCACGGGGTGCGGGTTCCCTGCCTGTCGGTGAGGCAATCAAGGTTCGGGGCCGGGCGGGTGAAGCGCGGGAGGGTTCACACCGCCGCGGGCTCGGCCTCCGCCGGCTCCGCTGCCTTCGCCGCTGCCTCCCGGCGGTCGCGGGCCTCGCGGCGGGCCAGGACGACGTAGCCGACCGGGACGGCCGCGGCGAACAGCCACCACTGGATCATGTACGCGTAGTTCAGCGGGGCGTCTTCCTTGCCCGGGTCGGAGATCTGCTCCGGGGTGCCGCCCTTCGCCTCGGGCGCCGTCTGCTCGACATAGCCGCCGAGCACCTGGGCATTGAGCCGCTTCGCCTGTTCCTCGCTGTTGATCAACATGATCTGGCGGTCGGGCAGGCCCTTGATGTCCTTGATGCCGCTCGCCGCGGTCGTCTCGTCGGCCATCAGGCGCCCGGTGATGGTGGTCTTGCCGGCCGGCGGTGCGGGGATCTTCGGGAAGGCGGTCTGCGCGCCGGTCGCCGGGATCCATCCACGGTTGATCAACACCACCTTGCCGTCCGTCAACACGAACGGGGTGAGTACATGGAAGCCGACCTCGTCGTCGTCATTGGTACGGCGCCGGACGACGACTTCCTTGGAGGTTTCGAAGGTGCCCGTCGCGGTGACGGTGCGGTACTTCTCCGTACGGGTGACCGCGTGCCCGGGGGTGCTGATCCGCTCCACGGGGACCGGCTCGGCGTGCAGCGCGTCCGTGACCAGCTGGTTGCGGGCGCTGCGCATCTCGTAGCGGTGCATCTGCCAGATGCCCAGCCTGATCATCGTGGGGATCAGGAGAAGGGTGATCAACGCGAGGATCACCCACTGCCGGGACATCAGGAAGCGGTACACCCCACGACCGTACAACTCGGTCGTGGGGCGCATTCAGGGGGGTCTGTCCTCGGACTGTCCTCAGACCTTGTCGATGATCCCCACCTTCCCCTCCGCCCGCGCGCAGTGGCCGCCGCAGAACCAGTGGCCCTCGACCTCCACGCCCTGGCCGATGATCTGCACCCGGCAGTGCTCGCAGATCGGGGCCATGCGGTGGATCGCGCAGGAGAAGCAGTCGAAGACGTGTACCGCGCCCTGCGCGTGCACCTCGAAGCTCATGCCGTAGTCATTGCCGCACACTTCACATCTCGCCATGCGCCACAGGGTGAGCCGTCCGCCCGGCACGGGCGAGCGGGCGCGGGGCGAGTCGCGCCCCAATCACCCGTCCGTACGGCTCCCCGTGGCGTGGTCAGTCCGCCTGCTCGACATCCCGGAGAAGCTGTCCGAACGCCGCCTCGTCCACCACGGGTGTGCCGAACTGCCGGGCCTTGACCACCTTCGAGGTGCCCGAGTCCGGGTCGTTCGTGACGAGCAGGCTGGTCAGCCGGGACAGGCTCGTCGCGACATGCAGCCCGGCCTCCACGGCCCGGTCCTCCAGCAGCTCGCGCTCGATGGAGGTGTCTCCGGAGAACGCGATCCGCATTCCCTGCTTGAGCGGCTTGCCGTCCTCGAACCGCCCCGGGTTCGGGTAGGGGCACGCGGGCCGCTTGCGCGCGGGACGCCAACTGCCCGCCCCGTAGCCGCTGTAGCCACCCGCCTGCTGCCCGATCC
>NZ_JAWOAI010000759.1:0-3565 GCF_033194735.1 Streptomyces sp. W16 | reverse complement strand
CCTCGTGCTCCACCGCCCGCATCGCCTCCCGCGCGGCCTCCGGCTGGGTGTTGGTGACCCGGGCCGCCGCGCCCGCCTGGAGGGCGATGATGCCGATGCTGTGGGCCACGGTGTCGTGCATCTCCCGGGCGATCCGCAGGCGTTCGGCGGTGACGGCCTGGGTCGCGGCCTGGGTGGTGAGCCGCTCGGCGTACGCGCGGTTCTGCCGCACGGAGTTGCCGATCAGCCAGCCGACGACGGCCGAGAGGGCGAGCGCCGACCAGCTCTGCCAGTCGCCGCGGCCGGTGTTGTAGAGGGCGACGAGGGGGCGGCCGAGGCCGGTGCGGGTGAGTTGGTAGGTGGGCAGGACGGCGATGGCCAGGGCGAGGGCGGTGAGGCTTCGGCGGCGGTCGGAGTTCGCGGCGATCCAGCCCACGGCGATGTCGATCGCCGCGTAGTGGATCAGGCTCACGGTCAGCCCGTTCAGGCCCAGCGTCACGGCGTACGTCCCCGCCAGCAGCAGCCCGAGCGCCCGCAGCGGGCGGCGGCGCAGCAGCACGCATCCGGCCGGGGCGAGGACACCGCCTGCCGCGATGAGCACCCAGCCGTCGGGCGCGGGCGGGAAGGGATCGGTCGGCATGTACGGGAGGTGGAGGAAGGCGCGGATCGCGAGCAGCGTGCCGTAGGTCCAGAGCACGCCCGCCCAGGCTCCCGGCGGCACGCGCTTGAGCAGGGGCAGCGACGGGGTGGCGGGCATGCAGCGATCGTAGAAGGGCGGGGCGGGTGCGGTCATCGGCCCGGAGACGTACGACCAGGGTCGACACCGACGCCGGACGAATGTCAGCGCCGGGCCGATGCCGGGGACTGGCCGCATGCCCTATCCGTTGGCCGAGCGGTGTCCGACGACCGTCGGGGGTGCGTGGACGGTGTTCGTGGTGTGGGCCGCGGTCGCGGCGGTGGTCATGGTTGTCGCAGTGGATCGGCGGGACGTGTGACCGTTCCCCCTCGGTCCGCCTCCGGGTCCCGGTCCGGAGTCGGTTCCGTCGCCTCCCACAGGACGTCGAAGCGGTTGACGCGCTCCTCCACGTGCTCGCGATTCAGCTTCAGCGTCGTCCTGGCCGGCATGACCCGGATGTCGGGCTCGGTCTCGTAGCAGAGTTCGCCGTCGAAGACGATGAAGTCGTTCAACGAGTTCATCTGGGCGGTCGGTTCGAGCTGGGCCCGGACCGCGATACGCGCGTCGATCCCGAACTTGCGGTGCCTCTCGCAGAGTTGGCGAAGGCTGCCGGTGACTTCCGCCTCCTCGTCGACGAGGAACACGCGCCGCACCTGCACCCGCCGTGTCTTGATCGCCGTCTCCTGGGCGACGAGATAGCGCCGCGCGGGCTCGCTCGACCAGAAGTCGCGGTCGACGGACGTGCTGGTGGCGTAGAGGGTCCGCTTGACGCACTTGGTGAGGTCGATCAGCCACTCGTGGTTCTCGCCGGGGCAGTCCGCCGTGCCGTTGCCGAGGTTCTCCATGAGGAGTGCGAGTCGGCCCAACTCCTCCTCGGCGAAGGCCTTCACGATGTCCGAGCCCTTCTCTCCGACCTTCGTGTAGCCCAGCACCAGCCGGGTCACCTCGTCCGAGCGCAGCACGGAGCCGTCGACCTTGCTGTACAGCTCCGTCGCGGCGTTGATCTTCGCGAAGCTCTCGTCGACCGCTGCCCGCATCTCGACATGATGGGCGGACAGGCTGTCCCGCATGTCCCGGATGCGGCGCTTCTGGCTTTCCTGCACGGCCTCCAGCCGCTCACCGAAGTCCACCAGGAGTTGCACGATCAGCGTCGCGCAGCCGAGGACGATGGACAACGTCCACTGCCACAGGTCACCGTCGTTCTCGTTCAGGACAGTGGTCACGAGGAAGGCGGCGCCTCCCGCTAATATCGCGAACAGTGTCTTGAGGAACAGCCTTGATCTGCGCTGGTCCTGGCCCTGTTGCGGTACGGACCGCAGACCGCCTGCTCCTGTTGTCGTCGCTCCGTTCATGTCGAGCCTCCCCCGTCGGAAATGCGGTACGTGCCGCCCTGTCAGCGCGTGCTCAGCGCCTGGTGCAGCAACGGAATGGCCTGTATGGCCAGTTGGTCCCGGATACGCTGGCGAAGGTTCTCCCATTGGCGACTGAAGCCCGGTTCCCGCTCCAGTACGTCCCACAGGCGGCCCAGCGTGCGGTCCACGTGCGCGCGCGGCATCCACAGATGCAGCAGATGATCGACGGCCGGGCGCAGTGCCAGGACCGCCGCGGGCCCGTCCGCCGCTCCGAGCCTGCTGTTCTCCAGCATGTGGACGACGGTCGTCAAAAGCCAGTCGTGCAGCGCGAGGTCCTCGCACAGCCCGGCGACCGCGGCGGCCGGTACGCTCTCCGGCACCCGCAACTCGACGGTCCGCAGCCCGTCCTCGGCGAGCGTGAAGCGGTCCAGCGACGGGCCCTCGCTCTCGGGCGCCTCGCGCGCGACCCAACGCAGGTGTGTGCGGCGGGACTTGAAGGGCGCCTTGTGGTCGAGGAGCGGATGCCGCACCAACTGCGCCAACAGTCCCTCGGCGATCATCCCCAGGTCCAGTTCGCCGCGTCCGGCACCGCGCAGCACACCGTCCGCGGTGGCCTGTACGGGCAGTTTCCCGAACGGTTCGACCACCCCGGGCCGCACCAGATAGTGCCCCCAGGGACGGCGTACGTCGGGGCCGTCGGCGGGGGCGGCGAAGTAGGCGGTGGACTGCAGGACCCGGCCCTCGGTGAGCGCCGCACGGGCGGCGACCGTGCCGACGGCCCGGACCTTGGCGCCGTTCGAGGTGGGCAGCCGGCAGTCCACTCCGGTCAGGACCTCGGGCGAGAGGGCGTACAGGTTGGGCCGCTCGGAGACCCGGACGTGTTCGTCGGCGCGCAGCCGCAGCAGTTGGGCGGCGGCCCGGCCGTCGAGGGACTGGAAGGACGGCAGCAGACAGGTGCGCACCTCACCGCAGGCGAGGACCGGACGCGCCGGCCCGCCGAGTGCCGTCATATCAAGTCCCTTCGGGTAAAGGGGAGTTGGTGGGCTCCTCGTAGAAGACATAGGTCGCGCGCTGTGCCACCGCCTCCGGCACCGCGATGCCTTCGGCGCTGGACCGCTCGGCGACCTGGTCGAGTGCGCCGGAGTCGACGTCCACCTGGTCGAGGATGAGCCGTACCGCGTCCTCCACGGCGAGGAACCGGTTCGGCATCAGTGTGCAGGTGCGGTAGGCGCTGAACGCGACCCGGGAGTCGCTGAGTTTGAGCAGCGGCGGCAACCGGTCCCAGTCGGTGGGGAAGTCCCCGCCGGTCCAGGGCCGCGGGGTCAGCACGGGCTCGCCCAGGTGCCGTAGCAGACCGAGGCGGGCCAACTGCCATACGGCGGCCAGGAACGGGCAGGACCACAGTCGGCCCTTGTCCGTGTCGGACCACAACTCGACGTCCATGAAGACCGAGTGGTTGCGGGCCGCGGTCTCCTGGGGCGGCTGCCAGGGGGTGATCTCGGCGAGGGCGCTGCGGGTGGGGGCGGTGCGCCGGCCGTTGGCGAGCCAGCCGGTCTGG
>NZ_JAWOAI010000758.1:0-3625 GCF_033194735.1 Streptomyces sp. W16 | reverse complement strand
TGGCGCTTCGCCGGGTGCCGCGCCCGGCGACACCGTCACGGCCGCGCCTGCGCACCGGTTCCGGCGGGACCGGCGGTTCAAGGTGCTCGCGGGGGTGTGCGCGGGGCTCGGGCGGCAGTGCGACATGGACCCGGTGATCTTCCGGATCACGCTCGCGGTGCTCTCGGCGACGGGCGGCATCGGCCTCATCTTCTACGGCTTCGCCTGGCTCTTCGTCCCTTACGACGACGAGGAGGAGAACGAGGTCCGCAAGCTCTTCACCGGCCGCGTCGACGGCCAGGCCCTGGCGGCCGTGCTGTTCGCGCTGGTCGGCTGCGGTGTGTTCCTGTCGATGCTGAGCAACGCCAGCGTGCTCACCTTCGCCGTCGTCCTCTCCCTCCTGCTGGCCGGCGCGGGGTACTGGTCGCAGCAGCGCGGCGCCCCCGACCCCGACCCGCTGGCCGCACAGGCCGTCGCGGACGCCCCGCCGGAGGCCCAGGCACCGCCGGTGCCCGCCTCCTATCCCTCCTGGTGGCGCGACCCGATCGTCAAGGACGGCACCCACGTCGGTGGCACCGGGTATCTCTGGGGCCCCGGGGACTCCCGCGACCGTGACATCACGGACGCGATCCACATCAGCCTCGGCCCCTCGTACCCGCACTGGCGCGAGGATCTGCGGGCCCCGCGCCAGGCGACCCCGAAGCCGCGCGGCCCGCGCTGGATCGGCGGCTGGGTCTTCCTACTGGCCCTGCTCGCGGGCGCCCTCGGCACCGCCGCGAAATGGGACGACCAGGCGCTCGGCACCAGCCTGCAGACGGGCCTGGCCTGCGCGCTCGTCGTCTTCGGACTGGGGATCGCGGTCAGCGCGTTCGCGGGGCGTACGGGGGCGGGCTCGGTGTTCCTCGCGATCGTCACGGCAGGCCTGCTCGCCGCCTCGGCAGCCCTGCCCAAGGACCTCACCACCCACTGGGAGCGCCTCACCTGGCAGCCCACGGCGGTGGCCGAAGTACAGCCGAAGTACGACCTGGGGAACGGCGTGGGCACGCTCGACCTGACCCGGCTGCGGCTGACCAAGGGGCAGACGGTGACGACGGACGCCGAGGTGGGCATCGGGCAGTTGAAGGTGATCGTGCCGCCGGACGTGACGGTGAAGCTGAGTGTGGACGTGGGCGTCGGGGACATCCAGTTGCCCGGTGACGACAAGAAGGACGTGGACGTGGAACCGGGCAAGCACCAGCAGGTCACCCTGACCCCGGCGACGGGTGTGAAGAGCACCGGCACGCTGGACCTGGACCTCCGGGTCGACGTCGGACAGGCGGAGGTCAGCCGTGCTGCGTCATGAGTTCCAGCCGGGAAAGCTGGTCGTCGGTCTCTTCCTCGTCGCCGCGGGCGTGGCCTACGCCGGGGACGCGGGCGGGCTGTGGGTGACCGAGTGGTTCGCGGTGATCCCCCTGGTCGTGGTCGGCCTGGTGCTGGCCGGTGTGGTGGCGGGCATCAACGGGGCGGTCCGCAGACGACGCAGGGCCGGCCGTACGAGCACGGCCGACCCGGGTCCTGAGATATCCGGCTGACTACCGGTAGCCACCCGCCCGCTGCCTTCGCCTCGCTCGTAGTGCCGCGTCCAGGGAGAACACGGAGGCACCCGCGAGGACGAGGGGCAGCCAGGCCATCAGGTAGGCGAGGTCGTTGCCGTAGTAGTACGGGTCGGACTGCCAGCTGATGGTCAGCCACAGGCTGAGGGAGATCAGCGCGCCGCCGAGTGCGGCGATGCGGGCCAGCAGGCCGATCAAGGTACCGATGCCGACGGCGAGTTCACCGAAGGCGATGGCGTAGCCGAAGCCGACGGGGTTCTTCAGGGACAGATCGACGAGGGCCGGGATGGCGGACGAGTCGCGGACCGCGCGCATCGTCTCGCCGACCGACCCGGCGCCGGAGGACTTCATGAAGGCGCTGTCGGTGAGTTTGTCCAGACCCGCGTAGATGAAGGTGACGCCCAGGAAGACGCGCAGTGGGAGCAGGGCGTATCGGGTGGCGGTGTCCCGCCAACTCCGGTCGCCGTCGAGGTAGGGGGTTTGCGTATCCATTCGAGTGCCGTGAGTCATCGCCCTTAGCCGCCTCTCGCCCGCCGTTGACCCCTCAACAGACCATACGTACGAAAAGGGGGACCCGCTCAACCATGCTTCGGACAGTTTTTCGGACTTCGGCCGAGTTCGGGCGGCGGTCGGCCATGTTCTGTGGAGATTCAGATGTGGGCCCGGATCTGCCGCACGGGATGCCCGAGGGCTTCGGCGACGGCCGACAACTCGTCGTCGCCGAACCAGATGAGGCGCCCCGGGTTCCAGACGGCGATCTCGAAGCGGGCGAAGCCGCACGGCCAGTCGTAGTCGAGGGCGTCCAGAGAGGTGGCGGCGGCGCAGCAGGGGACGGTCACGGCGAGCGTCGGGAAGCCGTCCGGGTGTTGCTCGACCTGGTCGGCGTACCACTCCCGGTCGATCGAGGCGCCGCAGTGCGGACAGCCGATGCGTTCCAGGTTGCCGCCGCAGTCCACGACGGTCGGGGCGGCGTACCAGTCGACGTCGATCTCCGGATCGGCGTCGGCGTCCAGGCCGTCCGCAGGGGCCTGGTGGTCCGAGGACAGCCGGGTCACCAGGGCCGCCGCGCGCTCGCCGGCCTCTCGCCCGGGCTGCCAGTGAGGGTCGGTCGGGATGACCGACAGGACGTCGTCGCTCATGGGGCGGGTCAGTCCGTCACATCGACGAAGCAGGCGTTCGTCTCCACACCCGCCGCGGTCACGACCTGTACTTCCACGCGCCCGGGCTCGACGTCCACGGGGACCGGGACGGTCAACAGGGTGTCCGTCGGGTTGGCAAAGCCGCCGGTGACCGGGACCAGCGGGACATGGACGTTGACCGGGCCGATGCGGACGACCATGCGGGAGAGGCGGTCTGCTCCCTGGGCACCGGGAGGCACGAAGCCGGCGCCACGGATCTCGATGTCGTCGCCGGTGCGGATGGGGGCGTCGAGGTCACCCGCCTCACGGGACCGCACCACCGAGAGGATGACCGGACGGCCGCCCTCCGCGTACTTGCCGGCCAGGTATGTCGCGGCCGAGATGAGGACGACCACCGCCAACCCCCAAGGCAGGTCAGGCAGTTGGTCGGGGCGGCGGGCCAGTCGTACGGCCGCGAAGACGAGAGCGACGGCGCTGATCGCGACGTACTGGATGTCGGCGAAGGTGCCGCGGCCGGCGTCGTCGGTGAGGAGGTCGGCCGCGCGCGGGCGGTCGGCGGGGATCTTCTGGAGGCGCTGGCCGAGGACGCGCAGGCCGACCACGCGTCGTACCAGCACGGCGATCGCGCAGACCACAGCGAGGACGGTCACCACACCGGCGCCGCGGGCGAGTTCGAGGCCGGAGATGAGGGCGTCGCGTTCGGCGTGGTCGGAGGCGGCGGCGAGGCGGCCGGCCAGGACCAGCACCGCGTACGCCACGAACAGCACCCAGGACACGGCCACCGCGCGGGAGGTCGACAGGCGGTTGTCCTCACCGATGACCGGGGCCAACGCCCCGCCGCGTGCCCGGTGGAACCAGGAGGCGGCACTCAGCGCGCCGGCGACCACGAGCGCGGCCAGCAGCCCGGCCGTGCGG
>NZ_JAWOAI010000757.1:0-3627 GCF_033194735.1 Streptomyces sp. W16 | reverse complement strand
TTCATCAGAAGGCCCGCCCCTGGCGGGCCTTCTGCCGTTACGGGCGGCGTCTCACGCCTCCCGCAGCGTCTTCGCGAGCGTGCCGTCGCCGCTCACCTCGATACGTCCGGCGCGCACCCCGTCGGCAACGCTCAACTCCCCCTGGGCGACGGCCGTACAGGTGTCGACACCGAGCACGAGCCGGGCGTCGGGCTCGCGGGGAGCGGGCCCCTCGCCGTAGACGGGCCCGTCCTCCTCCGCCCCCGCCCACAGGTGGAACTCCCCCTCCTCCAGGCGGACTTCGACGAGCCCCTCGCCCTCCAGCGCCCGCAGCAACGGCAGCGCGAACCAGTGCGCACGCACCGCATCTGTAGGCCGCCGCTCCCCCAGCTCGGGCGCACCCCAGGTACCGAGCGCCTGGAGGACGGGCAGCAACTCCCGGCCCCGCCCGGTGAGTTCGTAGACGTAGACCGCTCCCGGAGGCGGCAGCCGCCGCCGCGTCGCGAGCCCGTCCCGCTCCATGTCCTTCAGCCGTGAGGCGAGTACGTCCGTGCTGACACCCGGCAGATCGGCGTGCAGGTCCGTGTAGCGGCGCGGACCGGCGAGGAGTTCGCGGACGATCAGCAGGGTCCAGCGGTCGCCGACGAGGTCGAGGGCCCGGGCCGCGGAACAGTACTGGTCGTAGCTTCGGCGAGGTGACATGCGACGCAGTCTAGACATGTTGTTGGACTTTCCAAGCTCACACTTGGTAAAACCAAGCAACACACGAAGCCGATGGGGCGAGGGCGCAATGGAGTTCCGGCAGTCGAGCAAGCTCAGCGAGGTCTGTTACGAGATCCGCGGTCCGGTGATCGAGCACGCCAACGCACTGGAGGAGGCGGGCCACAGCGTCCTGCGGCTGAACACCGGCAACCCC
Organism: Streptomyces sp. W16; assembly: GCF_033194735.1. Taxonomy (NCBI): domain Bacteria; kingdom Bacillati; phylum Actinomycetota; class Actinomycetes; order Kitasatosporales; family Streptomycetaceae; genus Streptomyces; species Streptomyces sp. W16. The sequence continues at coordinate 2,732 of NZ_JAWOAI010000757.1, read as the reverse complement.
GCGCTCTTCGGCTTCGAGGCGCCCGAGGAGATCATCCAGGACATGATCCGGATGCTCCCCCAGGCCCACGGCTACACGGACTCCCGCGGCATCCTCTCGGCCCGTCGCGCGGTCGCCCAGCGCTACCAGACCCTGGGTCTCGAAGTCGACGTGGACGACGTGTTCCTGGGCAACGGCGTATCCGAGCTGGTCTCCATGGCCGTACAGGCACTGCTGGAGGACGGCGACGAAATCCTCATCCCCGCCCCGGACTTCCCGCTGTGGACGGCGGTGACGACCCTCTCCGGCGGCAAGGCGGTGCACTACCTCTGCGACGAACAGGCCGACTGGTACCCGGACTTGGACGACATGGCGGCGAAGATCACCGACCGCACCAAGGCCGTCGTCATCATCAACCCGAACAACCCCACCGGCGCCGTCTACCCCAAGGAGATCGTCGAGGGCATCCTCGACCTCGCCCGCCGGCACGGCCTGATGGTCTTCGCCGACGAGATCTACGACCAGATCCTCTACGACGACGCCGTGCACCACTCGGCCGCCGCGCTCGCCCCCGACCTGGTCGTCCTCACCTTCTGCGGCCTGTCGAAGACGTACCGGGTGGCCGGCTTCCGCTCGGGCTGGCTGGTGGTGACGGGCCCGAAGCAGCACGCGAAGAACTACCTGGAGGGCCTGACGATGCTGGCCTCCATGCGGCTGTGCCCCAACGCGCCCGCGCAGTACGCCATCCAGGCCGCGCTCGGCGGCCGCCAGTCCATCCGCGACCTGACGGTCCCCGGCGGGCGACTGCACGAACAGCGCAACGTGGTGTGGGAAAAGCTGAACGAGATCCCGGGGGTCTCGTGCGTGAAGCCGAAGGGCGCCCTGTACGCGTTCCCCCGACTGGACCCCAAGGTGCACAAGATCCACGACGACGAGAAGTTCGTCCTGGACCTGCTGCTCCGGGAGAAAATCCAGGTCGTCCAGGGCACGGGCTTCAACTGGCCGACCCCCGACCACTTCCGCATCCTGACGCTGCCGTACGCGGACGACCTGGAAGCGGCGATCGGCCGGATCGGGCGCTTCCTCGGCGGGTATCGGCAGTAGCAGATATCCGCGCATCGCCTTGGGTAGCTCCTCCGCATGACCGACCGCCCCTTGCTGCTCCTCGACGTCGACGGCCCCCTGAACCCGTACGGCGCCCGGTTCCTGCGCCACCGCGGCTATGTCAGCCACCGGCTGTGGCCGACGAACTGGTCGGCCCGGCAGCGGCCGGGCTCCCGGCAACTGCGGCGCGGGCTCCGGGTGCGCCTGCACCCGGAGCACGGCGAGCGAATACTGGCGCTGCCGTACGAGCCGGCCTGGGCCACCACCTGGATGCACCAGGCCAACGAGCTGATCGCGCCGGCGGTCGGGCTCCCCGGCGACCTGCCGGTGATCGAGTTCGTCCAACTGTTCACCAAGGACCCGGACGGCCTCTACTGGAAGACCCGCCAGATCGTGGCCTGGGCGGCCGGGCGCCCCTTCGCCTGGGTCGACGACCTGATCACCGACCTGGACATAGGGCATGTCGAGGCGCACCACGACGGGTCGGCGCTGCTGCTCAAGGTGGACCCGCGCAAGGGTCTGCGCGAGACCGACTTCGCGACGTTGGAGCAGTGGGCCCATAGCCTGTGAGGTATGGGTGATCTTTTCCTCGTACGGCATGGAGAGACCGAATGGTCCCGGTCGGGGCGGCACACCGGCTGGACCGATGTCCCGCTGACCGCGAAGGGGCGGGAGGAGGCGCGCGGGCTGGTGCCGCTGATCCGTTCGCACCGGGTCGGCGCCGCGTTCGTCAGCCCCTTGCAGCGGGCCCGGGAGACCGCCGAGCTGATCGGTCTGACGGACGTACGGATCGACGCGGATCTGCGGGAGTGGGACTACGGCGGGTACGAGGGGATCACGACCGTCGAGATCCAGCGCACCCGCCCGGACTGGTTCCTGTTCACCGACGGGGTCGCGCCCGGGCCGCCGGACCACCCCGGGGAGACTCCCGAGCAGGTGGGCCAGCGCGCGGACCGCGTGCTGGCCGAGGTCGACTCGGCGCTCGCCAACACCGAGGGCGTGGTGGTGCTGGTGGCACACGGGCATTTCCTACGGGTCCTCACCGCGCGGCGGCTCGGACTGCCGCCGTCGGACGGGGCGCTGTTCCAGCTGGCGACCGGGACGCTGTGCCGGCTGGGCACGGAGCACGGGCGGCCGGTCATCGCCGCCTGGAATGTCAGACCTCCGTCGTAGCCTTCGAATGAGCCGCGGACACCCATTGGATGCGGCGGGAAGGAGCACGCCGTGACACGACCGCCGACCACCGCGCAACGGCGTGTCGTCGACGCCGCCGATCCCGTCACCGGGCGGCTGCGAGGTACGGAGGCGCAGCTCGCCGCGCTGGTGAAGCGGGGGCTCGCGTTCCGGCACCCGCGTCCGCCGCACGACCACTTTCTGACCCCGGCGGGGCATCGCATACGGGAGTCCGCCTCGGAGGTCGCCGAGCCCGTCGTAGCAGCGCCCGCGACCACCGGGGTCTTCGCCGCCCGGATCGGCGGCGAGGACGCGAAGGACGCCGCCGGTCCGGCCCGCACCCGTGAGGTGCACAGCGCCTGGCAGGGGCTGCTGGAGCTGCGCCGGATGACCAATCGGGACGGCTCCCTGGACCGGCCGTGCGGCTGGGAGCGCACCCATCTGGTGCAGGCCGCGGCGCTGGCTCTGGAGGCGGC
>NZ_JAWOAI010000756.1:0-3636 GCF_033194735.1 Streptomyces sp. W16 | reverse complement strand
CGCCCCCCGCCCCACCGGCGACTCCCCGCTCGCCGTCCTCGGCCGCCGCTTCGCCACCGGCGACATCGACGAGGACGAGTACTGGCGCCGGCTGTCCGTCCTGGACGAGCAGTTCGGCCGTACCGGCAAGGGCGGCGGCCAGGCATGACCACCGCGACCACCACCCGCACGGCCGCGCGGGTCGTCGACGCCGTCAAGGTGTACGGCGTCGGCGACACCGCCGTTCGCGCCCTGGACGGGGTGAGCGTCGACTTCCCGGCCGGCCGCTTCACCGCGATCATGGGCCCCTCCGGCTCCGGCAAATCCACCCTGATGCACTGCGCCGCCGGACTCGACACACTCACCTCCGGAGCCGCGTACATCGGCGACACGCAACTCGGCGCGCTCGACGACCGTCGCCTCACCCTCCTCCGCCGAGACCGCGTCGGCTTCGTCTTCCAGGCCTTCAACCTGATCCCGACCCTGACCGTCGCCGAGAACATCACCCTCCCCCTCGACCTCTCCGGAGCCGGCGGCGACCGCGACTGGATCGACGAGCTCATCGACGTCGTCGGCCTCCGCGACCGCCTCCACCACCGCCCCTCGGAACTCTCCGGCGGCCAGCAGCAACGCGTCGCCGTGGCAAGGGCGTTCGCGGGCCGCCCCGAGGTCGTCTTCGCCGACGAGCCGACCGGCAACCTCGACTCCCGCTCCGGCGGCGAGGTCCTCGGCCTGCTCCGCCGCGCCGTACGTCAGACGGACCGCACGGTCGTGATGGTGACCCACGACCCGGTCGCCGCCGCCCACGCCGACGAGGTCGTCTTCCTCGCCGACGGACGCCTGGTGGACCGCATGGAATCCCCCACGGCCGACAAGGTCCTGGACCGCCTGAAAGCCTTCGAGGATGTGAGGTCATGAACGCGTCCCTACGCCTGAGCATGTCCTCCCTGCGGGCCCACAAAAGGCGCTTCGCCGGTACGTTCCTCGCCGTGTTCCTGGGCGTCGCCTTCCTCGCAGGGACCCTCGTCATGGGCGACACCCTGCGCGCCAGCTTCGACACCATGTTCGGCGACGCGACCAGCGGCACGGACGCCGTGGTCCGCAGCGCGGACGCCATCACGACCCCCGGCGAGAGCCAGGGCGTACGGCAACCGGTGAGCACGTCCCTGGCAAAGACCATCACCCACGTACCCGGCGTCGCGGCAGCCGCCCCCAGCATCCAGGGCGCGGGCCAACTGGTCGGCGCCAACGGCGAACCGATCGGCGGCAAGGGTCCGCCCACTCTCGCCGGCAACTGGATCACCGACCCGAAACTCAACCCGTACCGCCTCGCCGAGGGCCGTACTCCCACCGCCCCCGGCGAGGTCGTCGTCAACCGGGGTGCCGCCGACAAGGGCCACCTGAAGATCGGTGACACGACAACGCTGCGCACACCGGACCCCGTCAAGGTGACGATCGTAGGCCTCGCGACCTTCGGCGGCGAGGACGGCATGGCACAGGTGACGTTCACCGGGATGACCCAGGCCGACGCCGAGAAGTACCTCACCGCCAAGCCCGGCGAGGCATCGAGCATCAGCGTGCGCGCGGGCCCCGGCATCAGCCAGCAACAACTGGTCGACCGCGTGACCCCCCTGCTCCCCAAGGGAGTTGAGGCGATCACGGGACAACAGTCGGCACAGGAGAACACGGACATGGTCTCCTCTCAATTCCTGACGATCTTCACCACGTTCCTCCTGGTCTTCTCGGGCATCGCCCTGCTGGTCGCGACCTTCTCCATCCACAACACCTTCGCCATCGTCATCGCCCAACGCACCCGCGAGAACGCCCTGTTGCGGGCCCTCGGCGCCTCCCGCCGCCAGGTCACCGCGGCCACCGTCACGGAGGCGAGCGCCGTAGCAGTGGCCGCGTCGGCAGCCGGCCTCGCGGGCGGCATCGGCATCGCGGCCGGACTGAAAGCACTGTTCCCGGCGATCGGATTCCCGTTCCCCGAGGGCGACTTGGTGATCCGCACACTCTCCCTGACCCTGCCGCTCGCCGTAGGAGTCGTCGTCTGCCTGGCCTCCGCCCTCATGCCGGCCATCCGCGCGGGCCGCACCGCCCCCCTGGCCGCACTCCGCGAGACGGCAGTGGACCAGTCAGGCACCTCCCGCGCCCGCGCGCTCACCGGAATGATCCTGGCCACCCTCGCGCTCACCGTGACACTCACCGGCGTGCTGGCCTCACCGTCCTTGATACTGGCGGGACTTGGGTCGGTGCTGGCCCTGCTCGCCTTCGTGGTCCTCGGCCCGGTCGCCTCCGCCACGGCAGTACGCGTCCTGGGCAGCCCCTTGGACCGACTGCGTGGCATCACCGGCGGCCTCGCCAGGCGCAACGCCCTGCGCAACCCCCGCCGCACGGCCGCCACCGCGAGCGCGCTGATGATCGGCGTGGCAGTGGTGTCGCTGTTCACCGTCTTCGGCGCCTCGTTGAAGGCCACGATGGACCAGACCGTGTCCCGGTCCTTCGCCGGTGACGTGGCCGTCAGCACCCCCTCCTTCGGCGCGGGCGGCAGCGGCCTGAGCCCTCGACTGGCCGGAGCCATCGGAAGGTTGCCCGAAGTGGACACCGCGGTGGGCCTCGGCAAAGGGGTGGCCGAAGTCAACGGCAAGGGAAGGGCGTTGACGGTGACGGACCCCACCGCCCTGGCCCGCACCTTCGACCTGGGAAAGCTCCAGGGCTCCCTGAGCACCCTGGGCACCGACGGCATCGCCATCACGCGCACAGAAGCGGACCGCCAACACCTGACCACCGGCAGCAGGGCCCAACTCACCTTCACCGACGGCAAGAAGGAGACCTTCACGGTCCGCGCGGTCTACGGACAGTCCGAACTCGCCGGCGACTACGTCATCACCCGAGCCGCCTGGGCCCCACACCGCACCCAGGACTCCGACACACTGGTCGCAGTGTCCTTCAAGCAGGGCGTGAGTACGACGACGGGCAAGGCCTCAGTCGAGAAGATCGCCGACCGCTACGGCGCCCCGCAAGTCCAGACCCGCCACGAATACGCCCAGTCCTCGGCCGGAGGCATCGACATGATGCTGACCCTGGTCTACGCCCTCCTCGCCCTGGCGGTCCTGATCGCCCTCCTGGGCATCGCCAACACACTGACCCTGGCGATCCACGAACGCACCCGCGAACTGGGCCTGTTGAGGGCCGTAGGCCAGACCCGCCCCCAACTCCGGGCCATGGTCCGCTGGGAGTCGGTCCTGGTGGCCGCCTTCGGCACGGTAGGAGGCCTCACCCTCGGCGCCTTCCTGGGCTGGGTCCTGGTCAAGGCCTCGGACGGCGCAAGCGACAGCACCTTCGCCTTCGCGGCACCACCCCTGCAACTCCTCCTAGTGACACTGGTAGGCCTGACAGCAGGGGCACTCGCAGGCCTCCGCCCAGCCCGCCGAGCCGCACACCTCGACCTACTCCGAGCCATCGCCTCGGAGTAACCCAGGGCAAGGGCCCACCAAGCCGGCCTGTCCCCACGCGTCGGCCGAGAGGGAGCCGTAGGGGCGCGCCGGTGTCGAGAGCCCCAGCGCGCGGAGGCGCGCAGCGCCGAGCACGGTGGGGCTCTCGACACCGGCTTCAGGCGCCCCGAAGGCGACCGAACCAAAGGAGGTGCGCGCGGCG
>NZ_JAWOAI010000755.1:0-3638 GCF_033194735.1 Streptomyces sp. W16 | reverse complement strand
GACGCCGAGGCGCTGCGCGCCGCGCTCGCCGGGCTGCCGGACGCGGATGCCACGGCGGCTCTCGTGCGGGTGGGAGGGACGGACGGGAGCTGGCGCGGGAGTGCCGGTGTGCACGATCTGGAGAGCGGTGCCGCCGCCGATCCCGACGCCCGTTTCCGGGCCGGTTCGACGACGAAGGTCGTGACGGCGGCGACCGTGCTGCGGCTGGCGGCGCAGGGGAAGGTCGACCTGGACACACCGGTCCAGCACTATCTGCCGGGCCTGCTCACGAAGGCCTTCGAGCCCATATCCGTACGGCAGTTGCTGAACCACACCAGTGGTATCCAGGCAGGTGACGGCTTCGGGGACGCCTTCGAGGAGCAGTACGCGCACCGCTTCGACACGCTCACGCCGAAGGAGGTGGTGGGGTCGGCGGTGGCGAAGGGCCCGGAGTTCCGGCCGGGTGAGCAACAGGACTACCTCAACATCAACTACACCATCCTCGGCCTGCTGATCGAGAAGGTGACGGGACACTCGTACGCCTCGGAGGCCACCCGGCTCGTGCTGCGCCCTGCGGGTATGCGGGACACGTACTTCCCCGGCACCGACCCGCGCATCCGCGGCCCGCACAACCACGGCTACCAGGCGGTCCAACAGGCCGACGGCACAACGAAGTTCGTGGATGTCACGGACTGGAACCAGGCGGACCGATGGGCGGCCGGCGACATGATCTCGACGACCGCCAATCTGGAACGGCTGATCACCGCGCTGTTCCGGGGGCGGATCGTGCCGGGGCCGCAACTGAAGGAGATGTTCACGGTGCCGGCCGGTGTCGAGGGCGCCAGTTACAGCGCCGGGCTCCAGCGGTTCGAGTACGGCGGGCAGGTGTACTGGCTCAAGTCCGGTTCCCGGTACGGCTACAGCGCGGTGGTCGTCGCCACCCGCGATCTGTCCCGCACCCTCGTCTACTCGGTCAACTCGACGGACGCGAAGGGCGAGTCGATGAACGCGGTCGCGATGCGGATCGCGCTGGCCGCGCTCAAGTAGCCGGTGCGGGGGCGGGAGTTGGTGCGAGTACCGCTTCCAGGCGCTTGATCTTCTTCCGGACGACGTACAGCGGGACGATCCCGATCACTCCGAAGGACATGTCGATCACCGTCCACCAGAGGGGGATTCCGCGGACCGGTCCGCAGATCAGGGCGAGCGGGATGATCCCGGCACAGGCGATCATCCCGAACTCGACGACCCAGATGTTGCGGACGGGGTCGCGGTAGGGGCCGTAGAAGGCCACCGCGATGACGAGGTGTGCGAAGGCCAGCCAGTCCGTGCCGTAGAGGAGGAAGGGGTAGTCGGTGTCGGCGGTGTCGAGTCCCTGGCGTACGCGCTCGATCCAGTCCGCGAGGGCGGGCAGGTAGTGCGGTACGGACAGGGACGTCAACACGTCCTCGGTCCAGCGGAGTTCGTGGACCAGTGGGAAGGCGGTGGCGCCGCTGAGCACCAGACAGACGACGAACAGGGCAAGCCAGGCGCGGATGCCCTTCAGGAGGGCGGCTCTGTCGTTCATGGCGGCAGCTTACGCCAATATTTGAACGCGTTCAAAACTCTGTCACGTCGCCCCGAGGCTCCCCCAGAAGTCCAGGTCGTGCTCCTGGGCGAAGTCGCGCGTGGCCTTGGAGCAGGCGGCCGGCGGGTCGTCGCTCGACGGGGCGGTGTCGCAGGCCTTCAGGGACATCAACTCCCCTGTCTGCGGCCGGTACTTCGGCCAGTTCGGGGTGCTGGAGCCGTTCGGGTCGCCGGTCGTGGTGAAGCGGTCCCAGAAGGTGATCATCTGGCGGGACAGCTCCAGTTGGTCGTCGTCGTAGGGCAGGGTCTGGCCGAGGTAGTCCCAGAGGTAGCCGAGGTCGTCGACGTGGATGGCTCCGCCGAAGGGGAAGTCCCGTGCCGTGGCGCTCTGTTGCTGAAGTCGGTAGATCGACGTGAAGTGCGGGGTGTCGCTCTCGGCGAACTCGTAGGCGTACGTCGGCACCCAGCGCGACAGCCGCGCCATCAGCTGTTGGCGGTCGTAGGAGGTCGAGCCGTTCTGGACGGCGGTCCAGGCCTGGCCCGGGGTGGGGTAGGCGGTCAGCGGGTACTCGGCGAGGACCTTGTCCGCGTTGATGCCGTACGTCGACCTCACGGCCTGGGTGTACTGGTCGGCGGTCATCGGCGTGCCGAGGTAGTCGTAGTTCTGGAAGGTGAACAGGCCGCGTTCGCTGTTGGTCTGGCCCAGCATGACCGGGACCTTGGTGAAGTCGCCGGCCTGTACGGCCGTTCCCGGGTCGGCCGGGAAGGCGGTGCCGCCGAGGGACGGGCGGACCGGGGCCTTGAGCTGGGCGGCGACGATCGCGGTGGTGGGCTTCGCGCGCAGACAGGCGAGGACGTCGGGGGCGGTGGCGCAGCCGATCTCCTGGACGAAGGCCCGGCTCTGCGTCTCACCGGCCGCCGCCGACTGGAGGCCGCAGCTGCCGCTCATGATGACCGCGCGGGCGAACAGACCCTTGGCGGTGGGCGAGGCGAACTGGTCGCAGACCGAACTGCCGCCCGCGGACTGGCCGGCGATGGTGACGTTCCCGGCGTCGCCGCCGAAGTGCCCGATGTTGGACCGTACCCAGCGCAGTGCCGCCTGTTGGTCCAACAGGCCGTAGTTTCCGGCCCCGTTGGCGTTCTCGGCGCGCAGTTCGGGGAGGTTCAGGTAACCGAGCGGGCCCAGGCGATAGTTGACGGTGACGACGACCGCGCCGGTCTGCTGCACGAACTTGCGCGGGTTGGTGTCCTGGCCGGCGCCGCCGAAGAAGCCGCCGCCGTGGATCCAGACCACGACCGGAGCCTTCGCCCTACTCCCTTGCGGGGCATAGACGTTGAGGCCGAGGCAGTCCTCGGTGGTGATCGCCTTCTCATAGCCGGGGTCCCAGCCGGAGGGCTGGGCGCAGCGGTCACTGAAGCGGGTGGCGTCGCGGATGCCGGTCCAGGAGGAGGTGGGTCGCGGGGCGGTCCAGCGGTCGGCGGCGGTGGGGGTGGCGGCGTACGGGATGCCGAGCCAGGCGTCGTACCCGGTCTGGGCCTGTCCCTTCACCTTGCCGGAGGCGGTGGGGACCACCAGCGATGTGCGTTGCGAACTCCCTTGTGCGGGAGGGGACTTCAGCGCGTGTACGGCGATCGGGGACAGGAGCCCCAGGCCGAGCACGCTCACGGTTGCCAGGATGGTGCGGACTCTGCTGCGGAGTGTCGTCGTCCTTCCCATGACTCACTTGTGTAACCGCTTGGCAATATTGTCGGCAAGATGCGCGACAGGATTGGCTGCAATTGCCCCTGTGCGCGCGGGAGTTACGGCAAGTGGGTCTGCCCGGCCGCCGAGGGGGCGACAGTCCGGGAGGACACGGGTGAAGCCGATGCCGAAGCCGTGGGGGCACGGGACGGTTCCCTGGTGGGGACGCTCGTGCGACTCGGGTCCGCGCTGGGAGTGGGCGCCTTGGTGGCGGGCGGGGTGGGCGGAGTCGTAGGACTGCTGCTCGCGGGGGGTGGGGCGAGGGGGACCGTGGGGGTCACCGGTGCGTCGTGGTGGGCCAGGCGGAACGGAAGGGTGGCGAGGACGAGCACCGCGCAGGTGGCGCCGGCGCCGG